>VERK01000212.1 GCA_018882725.1 Actinomycetota bacterium
GCTCACCTCGTACCAGAGCAACGGACTCGGGGTGAGCGCGGGGGTGATGACACGCGAGCAGTTGTCCCACACGTCGACCTGTGAGTTGGTGTCACCCAGGTAGTAGAGGATCTGCGGGTGCGTGGCGTTCACGTGGTACGCCTCGGAGAACGCTTCCTGGGCGATCTTCCAGTTGGCACCGATCACCTTGGTGACGTGGGCCTCCACGTAGCGGTCCTCGAGTTTCCAGACTTCGAACTGCTCGGCCAGATCGCGTACGAAATCGTCGAACGGTTCGCAGTTCGGATCGGGGTTGATGAACACGAACCCGCCCCACGTGGCCACCTTGCACTCGGGAAGCATGAAGTCGACGTCGGCGCGTTCGTCGACGTGCGGGAAGTCCCAGCGGGCCGGAACGTCGGCGAGAGAACCGTCGAGCGCCCACGCGAAACCGTGGAACGGGCAGCGCAACTCGGAACAGTGGCCGTCGTAATCCTTGAGTCGCCGTCCGCGGTGCAGACACGCATTCGGATAGGCCTTGATCGACAGGTCGGGTTGACGCACCACGATGAACGACATGTCGGCGATTTCGTACACGTTGTAATCGCCGGGTCCGGGGATGTGCTCTTCGCGACAGGCGAACTGCCACACGCGCTTCCAGAGCCGCTCCTTCTCGAGTTCGTGGTACTCGCGCGAGATGTAGCGCTCGATCGGTACGTCGGAATCGCCGAGGAATCGGGGCGACTCGAGACGGAGGACGTCGGGCACCGGGTGGGTGTCGGTGTCGAGCAATTCCTGGTACGAGATGCCCGGGGAGCGGGCCAGGCGCGGATCGAGAGCGGTCATGGGACCATTATTGACTCGGTGATTAGTTCCGTCCAGGGTCCGACTACTCTGCCCGTCTGAGCCACAGCGACAAGGGAGCCACCATGTTGACGTTCGCCAACATCTTCGAAGCCCATGCCGATGCCATGCCGACGGCGACCGCGATCGCCTACGGCGACCGGGAAATCTCCTGGGCTCAGTACGACGACCAGGCGGCCCGGGTGGCCGCCGCCTACATGGTCCAGGGCATGGGTCTGGGTTCGAAGGTCGGCATGTTCATGTACAACTGCCCCGAGTACCTGGTCACGCAGTACGCGGCGTTCAAATCGCGGGTCACCCCGGTGAACGTGAACTACCGATACCTCGACGACGAACTCCACTACCTGCTCGAGAACGCCGACTGCGAAGCCGTCGTGTTCCACTCCAGCCTGGGTGACCGCATCAAGCGCGTGAAGGATCGCTTGCCCAAACTGAAGTTGCTGGTCGAGGTCCTCGACGGCCCGTCGGCCGGAGTCCCCGGTGCGGTCTCGTGGGACTCGCTGCTGGCCGGGCATTCGCCCGCGGCGCGCCAGGAGCGCGGGCGCGACGACCTCTACATGCTCTACACCGGCGGAACCACCGGCATGCCCAAGGGTGTGATGTATTCGCTCGGCACGTTCACCGAAGGATTCCTCGGCTTCTACACCGCACCGATGGGCCGCGGACCGTTCACTTCGGTCGAAGAAGTCGTGGGCACCGCCAAGGTGGTGCACCAGGCCATGGGTCAGCCCACGGCGATTCCGGGTTGCCCGCTGATGCACGGAACCGGTGTGTGGTTGGGTGCTCTGCTGCCGCACCTCATGGCCGGCAAGGTCGTGTTGCTCGAAGGCCGCTCGTTCGATGCGCACGAGATGTTCCGAGTCATCGAGAAGCATCGCGTCGGACAGCTCGTGATCGTCGGTGATGCGTTCGCCCGCCCGATGCTCAACGCGTTGCGCGAGAAGGCTGCATCGGGCACCTCGTACGACACGTCCTCGGTGCAGATGATCATCTCGACGGGCGCCATGTTCTCGTCCGATATCAAGGCCGGCATCTTCGAACACATGCCCACATCGGCTGTGATGGACATCCTCGGTTCGAGTGAAGGCGGCATGGCCCAGACCATGGCCACCAAGGACAACATCAACACCACCGCATCGTTCGGTGCGATGCCCAACACCAAGGTGTTCGGCCCCGACGACAAGGAAGTCGCCCCGGGTTCGGGTGTCGTGGGCATGGTGGGTGTGAGCGGCCCGGGCGTGCCGATCGGCTACTACAAGGACCCCGACAAGTCGGCGCGCACCTTCCGCGAGATCGACGGCGTTCGTTACAGCTTCCCCGGCGACATGGCGTTGGTCGAAGCCGATGGAACCATCACGTTGCTGGGCCGCGGATCGAACTGCATCAACACCGCGGGAGAGAAAGTGTTCCCCGAGGAAGTCGAAGAGGTCGTCAAGACGCACCCGGCCGTGGCCGATTGCCTCGTGTTCGGTGTGCCCGACGAGAAGTTCGGCAATCGCGTGGTGGGTGTCGCATCAATCGCGGCTGGGGCGAGTCAGCCCACGGGCGACGACGTGATCGCCTACACCAAAACCAAACTGTCGAGCTACAAAGTGCCCAAGCAGTTGGTGTTCGTGGCCACCGTGCCGCGCGCTCCCAACGGCAAGGCCGACTACAAGACAGCCAAGACGATGTTCGAAACGGGAGGGGTTTCGTGACAGCAATCGACGATCAGATCGGTCGGGCCCGCAGTACGGGTCCGAGTGTGCAGGACTTGTTGGCGGCCGACACTCGGCCGGTGCCCGAGTCGCTCACCGACCATTCGTACGTTCCGCAGGGCAAGGCCGATGTTCCGAAGATTCGGTACACCGCGGCCAAGTTCGCCGAACTCGAGTACGAGTACCTCTGGACGCGCACGTGGCAGATGGCCTGTCATGTCGACGAGATTCCGCAGCCCGGAGATCACGTGGTGTACGACGTGGCCGATCAGTCGTTGCTCGTCACGCGCGCGAAGGACGGTTCGATTCGCGCCTATCACAACTCGTGTCTGCACCGCGGTACGAAGTTGCGAACCGAGGACGGGCGCGTCGGTTCGTTCCGGTGCCCGTTCCACGGCTGGAAATGGGATCTCGACGGCAAGTTGGTCGAACTACCGGCCGAGTGGGACTTCCCGCAGGTGTGGCAGCAGCCCGATTCGTGTCTTCCCGAGGCACAGGTTGCGGTGTGGGAAGGGTTCGTGTTCGTGAACCTCGATCCCGACGCCGAACCGTTCGAGTCGGTTGCGGCCAAGCTCATCGAGCACTTCGGTCGCGACTTCAACATGGCCAACCGTTACGTCGCGTTCCATGCGGTGAAAGAGGTGCCGGCCAACTGGAAGGTCTGCATGGAGGCCTTCGCCGAGGGTTACCACGTGATCGCCACGCATCCGCAGATCCTCGAATTCGCCGGTGACGCCAACAGCGAGTACTCCATCTGGGAGGACTCGCAGTACGTCACGCGGTTCATCAACGGCTTCGGAGTGCAGAGTCCGCATCTCGGCAACCTGCCCGAGCAGCAGGTGGCCGACGCGTACCTCGCGTTCTCGGCGCGGGCCGGCCGCGGAGCGATCCAGGTTCCCGAAGGAAAGTCGGCGCGCGAGGTGGTCGCCGAGGTGTTCCGCGGTGCGATGGGCCAGGTGTTCGGCGTCGACCTGTCGACCACGTCCGATTCCGAGATCCTCGACGCGCACCTGTATCACCTCTTCCCCGCGTTCATGCCGTGGGCCGGTGTCGGTCAGTCGCTCGTGTATCGCTGGAGGCCCGGTCGCACTCCCGACACGTGCT
>VERK01000024.1 GCA_018882725.1 Actinomycetota bacterium
GTCGCGACCTCATCAGCGGTTTGCCCCGAACCATCTCCCTGTCCACCGAGCAGGTGCGCGAGGCGCTCGCCGAGCCGGTGTCGGCGATCGTCGACACCGTGCGCACCACTCTCGACAAGACCCCGCCCGAATTGGCCGCCGACATCATGCACGTCGGCATCACCCTCACCGGCGGCGGAGCACTCCTCGCAGGCATCGATCGTCGTCTCGCTCACGAGACCGGGATGCCGATCAACATCGCACCCGATCCGCTGTACTCGGTGGTTCTGGGTTCGGGTCGGGCGCTCGAGAACATCGAGGCCATGCGCGGCATGCTCTCGCAGACCGACGAGTGACCCCATGTTCTCGATGAGCCGACGACGAGCCGTCGTCCTGCTGGCTCTGTCGTCCATTCTTCTGATCACGCTCGACCTACAGGGCAACGCCGTGGTCGACGGTGTGCGGCGGGCTTTCGGCACTGTGTTCCAACCGCTGCAGGACGCTGGGCGGGTGATCACGCGCCCCATTGGCAACGCTTGGCGTGGAATCACGCAGTACGACGATCTCGAAGCCGAAAACGAGCGGCTTCAGGACCGCATCGATCAACAAGAGGGCGCGTTCATCGCGGCTCTGGCGACCGCGCGTGACGCGCAGGAACTTCTTGCGCTGAATGGAATCGACGACCTCACCGACATCTCGTCGATCACCGCGCAAGTGGTGGGCGAGAGCCCCACCAATTTCTCGCAGACGGTCGAGATCAACCAGGGGAGCAGTGACGGCCTGCGCGTCGGAATGCCGGTCGTGAATGCGGCCGGTCTGGTGGGCAAGGTCACCGAAGTGTTCGCCAACCGATCGATCGTGATGTTGGCCACCGACGTGTCGTACGCGATCCCGGTCCAAGTTCTGAACTTGCCCGAAGCCGACCCTGTCGTGACCACGACGACGGTGCCGACCACCACGACGACCGTGCCGACAACAACGACGACCGTGCCGACCACCACGACGACAACGACGGCTCCCGGCAGCGCGAGTCCGGTGAGTGCGGCCGCCGCGATCACGACCACGTCGATCGTGCCGTCTCCTTCGACGAGTATCGCTCCGGTCGTCACCTCGATCGCCCCGGTCCTCACCGTTGCTCCGCCCACCACCCAACCGACCCCGTCGTCGGTGGTCGACATCAATGCTTTGCCAGCGGCCGAGACCGGAGCGTTCCGTGGACGCGGTCCCGATCGGGCCCCGATCGTCGAGTTCGTCGATCAAAGTTCGCGCTTCGGTGAAATCAAGGTGGGTGCCGTCGTCATCACCGCAGGCGGGTCGAAGAGCCTTGCGCCCCGCGGCATCGTGATCGGCCGTGTCGTCAAGATCGTCGAGCGAAGCGGCACCTCGGGTGCCGTGCTCGAAGTTCGTCTGACGGCTCGTCTCTCCACGCTCAACTTCGTGCGCGTGTTGCTGTATCAACCGGCGGTGAGTCGATGATCGAACTCATCAACCGCCCGCTGGTTCGACTGACTCTCATCGGACTCGTCGCACTCGTCGTGCAGACGACGCTGCTCGCCGATCTCGAGTTCGATGGCATCGCGCTGCAGATCATGCTCGCATTGTCGATCGGCGCGGGTATCTCTGGTGGTTCCGAGCGCGGAGCGCTGGCGGGCTTCATGTTCGGATTGATGTTCGACCTGGTTCTTTCGAGTCCGCTCGGGCTCACGGCGCTTGTCTACGGACTGGTCGGGTTCCTCGCCGGCTACGCGAACTCTCTCGCAGTCGCCAACCCGTGGTGGCTCAACGCGCTGATCGGCGCCGGTGGTTCGGCCGCCGCCACTTTCGCGTACCCGGTTGTGGCCACGTGGGTCGGCGTCGACGGTTGGCTCACGACCCGAGTGATCGAGGTCGCCATCGTCGTGGCGTTGGCCAACGCTCTCGTCGTCCCGCTGGCCGCACTCGTGATGCGCTGGGGTCTCGTCATCAAGCGTCGCGCGCGTTTGGCTCCGCCGCCGGAGATCTTCGCGTGAGCCGCGATCGTCGAACCAGCCGTCTGGCCGCGATCGGCACCATCGGGGCGCTGATGTTCTCGGTGCTCGGACTGCGCATGTGGTTCCTCCAGGTCGTCGACGCGCCAGCTCTCGAACAACGTGTTCAAGCCAACAAGACCCGCACGGTCAAGCTGCTTCCCGAACGTGGCCGTATCTTCGACCGCGAAGGTCGAGTTCTCGCCGACAACGAACGGATCCTCACCATCACCGTGGCTTGGGAGGCGATGCGCGACGACGACGCTCGGCGCGAGCTGTTCACGCGACTCGCGCCGGTTCTCGACCTTCCGATCTCCGACATGGAAGATCGCTACCAGAGCAATCGGTACAGCCCGCTACTTCCCATGCCGTTGAAGGAGGGCGTTGGCGAAGACGTTGCGCTCTATCTCATCGAGAGAGTCGAAGACTTTCCAGGTATCGACGTGACGAATCAATGGCGGCGTGACTACCCGTACGCTCCGCTGGCGGCCCACGTCGTGGGCTATCTCGGAGCCATCACCGAATCGGACGCCGACCAATACCGCGACCTTGGCTACGACCTCAACGAGCGAGTCGGCCAGTTCGGTGTCGAGAAGATCTTCGAGCCGTATCTACGCGGTACGCCGGGTTTCGTGAAGTACGAGGTCGATTCGCGTGGTGCGATCCTCAGCGAAGTCGAGCGGGTCGAACCAGTGGCGGGGATGGATCTGCAGTTGGCGATCGATCTCGATCTTCAGCAGTACGCCGAGTTGGCCCTCGAGACACAGTTGCGCTTGCGTCGATTCGTCGAGACGTGTCAGGCCCGTGACGACAACAACCTTCCGGTCAAACCGCAGTTCCCCGAGTGTCAGAACCTCAAGGCACCCGCGGGGTCGGTTGTCCTGTCGAACTACGAAACAGGCGAGATTCTCGCCTTGGCGAGTTATCCGACGTTCGACAACCGCTGGTTCACGTCCACGTTGTCGGGTGACAAGTTCGCGCAGATCTTCCCCCGCACCGACGATCCCGACCGGTCGATTCTCGTCAATCGCGCGATCCAGGGCCAGTACAACCTGGGCTCGAGTTTCAAACCCTTCGTCGTGTACGCCGCTCTCGATTCGGGGCAGTTGCCAGGTGGCCCCACGTACACGTACCTCGACCGCGGCACGTACACACTCACGAGCATCGACGAACAGACCTGTCAAGTGGTCAAGTGCATCTACCGAAACGCTCTGTGCGGTGGCAGTCGTTACCCGTGTCGCTACGGACGAGTCGGAGTCGAAGAGGCTCTCGCCGTTTCGTCCGACACGTTCTTCTACAAGATCGGTGAGGAGATCTTCTCCGAGCGTGGTGGCCAGCCGATCCTCCAGGAGGAAGTCCGCAAGTTCGGTTTCGGATCGAAGACGGGCATCGATCTGCCCTTCGAGTCGGCCGGTCGTGTTCCCGACAAGGAATCCAAGCGGAAGCTCGTCGAGACCGGCGTGTTGTTGGAGGGCGAGAGCCCCAACTATCTCGTCGGTGACAACGTGCAGTTAGCAATCGGCCAGGGACTCCTCGCCGCATCACCGATTCAGCTGGTGCAGGCTTACGGCGCGCTGGGCAACGGTGGGAGAGTGAATCGTCCACTCATCGCGGTGGCGCTGCTCGAGCCCGGAACCCCTGACAGTGCGATTGTGGGTGTGGCCGACTTGTCGAAGTCGCGAGTCGCGCTCCAACTCAACGAGCCCAACGTGATTCGCAACCTCGAGATCGACCCCGAGTTCCTCGCGCCCATCAAACGTGGACTGCAGCGAGTGATCACCGGACCGGGTGTCGACAACGAGCGCTACCACGCAACCACCGGCGAGCGCCTCTTCTCGAGTTATCCGTACGAAGTACTTCCCATCGCTGGCAAGACCGGAACGGCTCAGGGCGCTGCCGGTTTGCCCTGGAACGACTCGTCGGCTTTCGCGGCGTTCAGCCTCGACGGCAATCAGCCCTACGTCGCCTCGGCGTACCTCGAGAAGTCGGGCTACGGATCACGCGCGGCCGCGCCGGTGGTGAAGTGCGTGTTCATGGCTCTGGCCGGCGCGGTGAAGACGCCCGCGGTCGCGCCGTCCAACCCGCTCGACATCACCACGTCGTTCGCGGCACCCGATCGAAAGTTGCCCGACAACCGCTGTCTCGGCGGTGGAACCACCGGAGGTCGCGACTGATGGCCCTGCCCATCCTTCAGCGCAAACCCGACGGTGGACTCGGCAATATCCGTTCGAGCCCGGGCCAACCGAGTCGCAACATCGACTGGCTCATCCTCGCGCCGGTCGCTTTGCTCGGGATCATCGGCGCGTTCGCCATCTACAGCGCCACGTTCTGGAAAGTCGACGACGATCCGTACTGGTACACGTTGCGACAGGTCTTGTTCCTCATCGTCGCCGTGGTGGTGATGATCGCGGTCATGTCGTTCGACTACACGTTGCTTCGAGAACGGGCCTTCTTCTTGTATGGCTGTGCGGTCGTGGCGCTGGTCTTGGTGTTGGCGGCTGGTGCGTTGCGCGGAGGTGCTCGTCTGTCGTTCGACTTCGGGCCGGTGTCGTTCCAGCCAGCCGAGTTCGCCAAACCAGCCGTCGTTCTCGCCTTGGCCTCGTACTTGTCCGAGGTTCGCGAAGAATCGCTGAGTTACTCGCGGTTCATCGGTGGTCTGGTGGTCGTCGGCATTCCGACCATTCTGATCATCGTTCAACCCGACCTCGGCTCGGCATTCGTGATGATCGTCGGGGCCCTCACGATCCTTCTCATGGCCGGTGCGAAACTTCGCTACCTCGCTCTGATCGCGTTCCTGACCGTTATCACGGTGGCGGCCGCCGTCGTGGCCGGCATCGTCGACCGATACCAGTTGCGTCGCATCGAAGCCTTCCTGAATCAGAACTCCACCGAAGACGGCTTGAAGGACTTGGTTCTCCAGGTTCGCTTCGCCAAACGCGCAGTTGCCACCGGTGGTTGGTGGGGCAAGGGTTATCTCGACGCACCGCTCACCACTGGCAAGTTCATACCGGTCCAGCAGAGCGACTTCATCTTCTCGGCGATCGCCGAACAGTTCGGCATGATCGGCGGCGGCATCGTCCTCGCGTTGTTCGGTCTTCTCCTCTTCCGTATCTGGCGGGTGGCCCACCTGAGCAAGGACGCCTTCGGCAGCTACATCTGCGCCGGCGTGTTCGGAATCGTGATGTGGCACGTGTTCCAGAACATCGGCATGACCATGGGAATCATGCCGGTCACCGGAGTTCCCCTTCCGTTCCTCTCGTACGGCGGTTCGTCCTTGGTCGCTTTCGCGATCCTCGTCGGCCTGGTCGAGAGCGTCCATATGCGCCGAATGCGCTGAGACCGCTGGGTAGGATCGCAGAAATGACTTCCCTCTGGTCGCGGGTCGAACCGTTGCTGGCGAGGGTGCGCAAACCAGCCCGCTACATCGGGTGCGAGGACGGGGCCATCGAGCCGCGTCATGGTCAGGGCAAAGTCGCCTGGCTGCTCGCGTATCCCGATGTGTACGAGGTCGGCCTGCCCAATCAAGGGCTGCAGATCCTGTACGAGATCCTGAATGAGCGCCCCGACGCCGTTGCCGAGCGTACGTACGCGCCGTGGGTCGACCTCGAGGCCTTGATGCGCGAGCGTGGCATTCCGCTCTTTTCGGTCGACGCCCATCGCGCGGCCGGTGACTTCGATGTGATCGCGTTCAATCTCTCGGCCGAGCTCGTGTACACGAACGTTCTCAACATGCTCGATCTCGGGGGCATTCCGGTGCACACCGCACGCCGCGAACCGTCCGATCCGGTGGTCGTCGTCGGCGGTCATGCCGCGTTCAACCCCGAACCGCTGGCCGACTTCATCGACGCCGCGGTGCTTGGCGAAGGCGAAGAGGTCGTCGGCGAGATCAACGACGTCGTGCGGGCCTGGAAAGCGTCGGGTCGGACGTCGCGCGAAGGCCTGTGGCGCGAGCTCGCTCGCATCCCGGGCGTCTACGTGCCGAGTCTGTACGACGTGGTGTACGAGGGGGAGCGCACCGTTTCCGTCACCCCTCGGTTCGCCGACGTGCCCGCAACCGTCACCAAGCGCACGATCTCCGATCTGGCGCAGTGGGACTATCCGCGCCGGCCCCTGGCTCCGCTCACCGAAGTGGTGCACGACCGTCTGGCCGTCGAAGTGTTCCGCGGGTGCACGCGCGGATGTCGCTTCTGCCAGGCCGGCATGATCACCCGCCCCGTTCGCGAACGGCCCGCCGAACAAGTGCGCACCATGATCACCCGTGGACTCGAGCGCACCGGATACAACGAGGTCTCGCTCACATCGCTGTCCACCGCCGACTTCAGCGGTATCGAAGACGTCGTGTCGTCCATCGTGCCCGACCCGACCGCGTGTGGTGCTCCCACGGTGTCGTTGCCGTCGTTGCGCGTCGATGCGTTCACGGTCGGATTGGCCGCCAAGGTTGCGAGCGGACGTCGCAGCGGGCTCACGTTCGCGCCCGAAGCCGGAACGTGGCGCTTGCGTACTGTGATCAACAAGCTCATCACCGAAGCCGATTTGTACGGTGCGGTCGAATCGGCCTTCGCCAACGGCTGGTCGCGCACGAAGCTCTACTTCCTCACCGGATTGCCCACCGAGACCGACGACGACACCCGAGGCATCGCCGAACTCGCGGCCGGATGCGTGGCCATCGGCAAGAAGTACACCTCGCGCGCGAGTGTCACGGTGAGCCTCGGCGGTTTCGTGCCCAAGGCCCACACGCCGTTCCAGTGGTTCGGCCAGAACGGTGTCGACGAACTCCAACGCAAGATCAACCTCGTTCGCGGCGCGGCCTCGCGCGGTGTACAGGTGAAGTGGCACGACCCTCGGGCTTCGCTCGCCGAAGGTCTGGCCAGTCGCGGTGATCGCCGAGTGGGTCGGGTCATCGAGCGCGTATGGCGCAACGGCGGGACCTTTCAGGAGTGGAGCGAATTCTTCGATCTCGATCGCTGGCTCGATGCAGCGGCGGCCGAAGGACTTCCGGTCGAGTGGTTCACCACCCGTCACCGCACCGAGGACGAGATCTTGCCGTGGCAGCACCTCAGCGCCGGCCTGCACCGCGACTTCTTGTGGGACGACTGGCGCGCAGCGCTCGACGAACACGGTCTGCCTGATTGTCGTTGGACTCCGTGTTACGACTGCGGAGTCTGCACCGGCGACGGACTCGAGCACGTCGTCGCCTCGCCTGTTCCGCCGGCCGGGGGAAGTCAGGGCACCGGTCAGGATCTCGCGCGCGGCGGCGAGGTCCCGGTGGTGGTGCGGCTGTGAAAGTGCGCCTCGCGTATTCGAAGGTCGGCAAGATCCGATTCCTCGGTCATCTCGACATGGCCCACCTCTGGGAGCGCGCCTTTCGCAAGGCGAATCTTGGCGTGGCCGTGTCAGCGGGATTCACACCCCGCCCCAAAGTGTCGTTCGGTCTCGCGTTGCCCACGGCCGGTGAGTCGCTCGTCGAAGTTCTCGACGTCGTGCTCGACCCGGCTCCCTCGGCCGAGCGCGAACTCGACGATCTGGCCCCGCGCCTGTCGGCCGTGATGCCGGCCGGCGTCGAGGTCACCGGCGCCTGGGTCGCCGGACCGCAGTCGATTCAAGAAGACGTCGTGGCCACCACGTGGGTGTTGGCCATCGATCGAGATGCCGAGGACACCGCGACGCGAGTCGCGGCACTCGTCGCGGCACCCGAGTTCTGGATCGAACGCGAACGCAAGGGCGAACGTCGTCGCGACGACATCCGTCCGGGCATCTTCGAATTGCGGACGGACTTCGATCCGTCCGTGCTTCCGGCCGACTGGCGCTCAGCAGTGAGCGCCTCGGCACTCGTCGAAGCGGTCGTCACCACGTCCGGACGTGGTGTGCGACCCACCGAATTGGTCGACGCACTGTTCCCGGGCGACGAGCCCTGGAACGTCATGTCACGGGTCATCCGGACCCATCAATGGATCGAGCGCACTGACGCTCCCTGCGCGCCCTTCTCGGTGCGCGCACGAAAGGAACTTCCTCATGAGCAACGAATCGCCGTCGGATAACCCGTCGACACCCCCCAAGAAGAAGCGCCGTCGCGGATCGCGAGGAGGTCGTGGTCGGTCACGATCGCAGTCGCCGCGTCCCGAATCGGCCTCCGACGCGTTGGGCCAAGCGGCAACGGGCCATGCCCAGCCGGTGAACCCCGACGAACTTCCCGAGCGCATCTCCGAAGGTCGACCGAGCCCCGAGGCCGCCGCAGCGGCGGTGGTTCAGCGTCCGAAGATCGGCGACACCCGTCCGGCTCCGAAACCGTCGGTCACCATGCCGGGCGGTCAGCGCGCCGGCAAGACGCCCGACAATAAGACGACCGACGGATCGCGCGCCGAATCGAGCGGAGCACCAACGAATGCCGGCCAGGGGGCCAAGAAGAAGCGCCGTCGCGGTAGCGGCGGTGGACGGGGTGGCGAACGCTCACGGGGTGAAGGTCGCGGTCCGGCTTCCGATGTCGACGTTCAAGAACGCCGTCGCGGACGTGAGCGCAACGGTCGACCCGTCGGGCGCTACTTCATGTGCGTTCAGGTGCGCCCGCACCTCACGCAAGTGGCCGTGCTCGAGGGCCGCAGCCTCATCGAGCATTACGTGAGCCGACCGGCCGACGACATCTCGCAGATCCACGGCAACATCTACGTGGGCAAGGTCCAGAACGTGCTGCCCGGTATGGAGGCGGCCTTCGTCGACATCGCCACGCCCAAGAATGCGGTGCTGTATCGGGGCGACGTGCAATACGACGCCGAAGACATCGTCGACAGCCAGCCACGCATCGAGCAGATCCTGCGGGCCAAGCAGTTGATCGTCTGTCAGGTGACCAAGAACCCCATCGGTGTCAAGGGTGCTCGCCTCACCCAGGAAGTGTCGCTGCCGGGACGGTTCGTGGTTCTCATTCCCAACTCCAAGACGTACGGCATCTCCAAGCGGTTGCCCGACGACGAGCGCAAGCGTCTTCGCAACATTCTCGATCGCGTGAAGCCGGCCGAGCACGGCTTGATCGTCCGGACCGCCGCCGAGTCGGCCACCGAGCACGAATTGCGCGCCGACATGACTCGCTTGGTCGATCAGTGGAACAAGATCGAGGAAGCGGCCCGGAAGGCCACCGGGCCCACCTTGCTGTATCGCGAGCCACCGCTCGCCGTTCGCGTGATCCGCGAGGAGTTCAACGCCGAGTACCGCGGAGTCGCCATCGACGATCGCCAGTTGTACGAAGATCTTCGCTCGTACGTCGAGGCGTTCAATCCCGAACTCGCCGACCGCATCGAGTACTACGACCCGAACGAATCGGGTCTTCCGATCTTCGAACGGCACCACGTGCACGAGCAGGTGCACAAGGCGCTCGATCGCAAGGTGTGGTTGCCATCAGGTGGTTCGCTGATCATCGAGCACACCGAGGCACTGACCGTGATCGACGTCAACACTGGGCGCAACGTCGGTACCTCCAATCTCGAGGCAACGGTGTTCCAGAACAACCTGGAGGCGGCCGAGGAGATCGCTCACCAGTTGCGTTTGCGCGACATCGGCGGAATCATCGTGATCGACTTCATCGACATGGAGATCAAGGAGAACCGCAAGAAGGTGGTGGATGCCTTCCGCTCGGCCCTCTCCCGTGACAAGACCCGGACCCAGGTCTTCGACATCTCCGAGCTCGGATTGGTGGAGATGACCCGCAAGCGCATCGGAGAAGGCCTGCTCACGGCCTTCGCCGACCCGTGCGAGATCTGTGCCGGTCGCGGAGTCGTGGTCGACCACGATCTGCTGGTCTGACTTGTTGTGACCCCCCATTGGCCCAGGTAGAGTCGACAGTCGCTATGTACGCAGTCATCGCAACCGGAGGCAAGCAGGTCCGTGTGGCCCAGGGCCAGCAGGTGCACGTCGAATTGCTGGGCGTCGAACAGGGCGCCGCAGTCGACTTCACTCCTGTGCTCGTGGTCGACGGCGACAAGGTCCTCGCCACGCCCGATCAACTCGCCGGCGCCAAGGTGTCGGGCCGTGTGGTCGGCACTGCCCAGGGTCCCAAGATCGACGGCTTCATGTACAAGCGTCGCACCAACCAGCGTCGTCGGTACGGACACCGTCAGCGCTATCAGGTCGTCGAGATCACGGCGATCGCGAAAGGCTGAGCCATGTCGAAGACAAAAGGTGGCGGTTCAACCCGTAACGGGCGCGACTCGAACGCGCAGCGTCTCGGCATCAAGGTGTTCGCGGGTACTCAGGTGACTGCCGGAACCATCGTGGTTCGTCAGCGTGGCACCAAGTTCCACCCGGGCAAGAACGTGGGTCGCGGTGGTGACGACACGTTGTTCGCACTCGTCGATGGTGCGGTGAAGTTCGGCGAGCGGCGCGGACGCCGCATCGTCGACGTCGTTCCGGCTGAATAATCGCCGAACGCGACTAGATGTCGATGCCGCGCGGGAGTTTGTGCAGCGGCCAGTCGAGCAAGGCGACTCCTTGTCGGCACGCGTACCGGTCGGTCATTCCGGCCACGTAGGCCACGGCCGCTGACAACGCTTCGTCCGAATCGGATGGCGCCTGACGATGATCGGGCAGGAGTCCGGGGTGTGCGGCGTAGTGCTCGACCAAGGCCCGGAGCAGATCGATCACTGATTGGGCCTGGGCCCGGCTGGCCGGACGCAGATAGATGTTCTCGTAGTTGAACTTGCGGAACTGCGCGAGAGCTTCGGCCACCTCGGGTTCCATGCCCACTCGACCGGTGTGGGCGGCGGCCGAGATCATGGAACGGATGAACGCGCTCAGTTGCTTCTGACGCGTGTCGCCGCACCGGGCCCGCACCAACGGCGGGAGATTCTCGGCCGAGACGATGCCGGCCGCCACCGCATCTTCGAAGTCGTGGCACACGTAGGCGATGCGATCGGCCCAACTGACCACTTCACCTTCGGGCGTGGACGGGGCCGGGCGACTCCAGGAGTGATTGCGGATGCCGTCGAGCGTTTGAGTGCACAGATTCAGCGGAACGAGCGTGACGTCGGCACCCCATTGGGCGTGATCGAATCCGCCGGGCACGAACGGCGACAACGCGTCTTCGCTCGCGTGGCCGCCCGGACCGTGACCGCAGTCGTGGCCGAGTGCGATGGCTTCGGTGAGTGCGACGTTGAGGCCGAGAGGCCGGGCCACCGACACGGCCACTTGGGCCACCTCGAGCGCGTGAGTGAGCCGCGTGCGCTGATGGTCGTCGGGGAACACGAATACTTGGGTCTTGCCGGCCAGACGACGAAACGACGTGGCATGGAGAATGCGATCGCGGTCGCGTTCGAAACAGGTACGGAATGGATCGGGATCTTCGTCGACCGCGCGTTGGCCGGCGCCGACCGACCGGGTGGCCAAGCGGGCCATGGTCCGGTCGAGTTGGTCTTCGCGTGCGGCGCGTTCGATGAGGCCGACCTCACCGGTTCCGGCCCACGAATCGGCGTGAGCGAGTGTGATGGAGTCGTCACGAGTGCCAGCCATGGTGCTGGCCCAGCGTTCGGCCCGTTCGGCGATGTCGGGATCGACCGGTGACTCGTTCACGATCGTCAGGCTACGACGGGGGTGTGGCAGTAGGTTGATCGCATCATGAGCCAGTTCGTCGACGAGTGCCAGTTGAACGTGCGCGCCGGCGACGGAGGGGCCGGCTGTGTGTCGTTCCGCCGTGAAGGTCCTGTTGCCATGGGTGGACCCAATGGTGGCGACGGCGGCAAGGGCGGCGACGTCTGGCTGGTGGCCGACCGCAACGTGGCGTCGTTGTTGGCTTTTCGCGATCACCCGCACCGAATCGCGGGTAACGGCGTGCACGGCAAAGGCAAAGATCTGCACGGGCGCCGCGGAGAGAGTCTCGAGGTGAAGGTTCCGGAAGGAACCGTGGTGCGTGACATGTACTCCGGAGAAGTTCTGGCCGACCTGCAGAACCACGGCGATCGCTGGCTGGCCGCCCACGGTGGTCGCGGTGGGCGCGGCAACGCTCGATTCCTCACCAACCGCCGACGGGCGCCAAGTTTCGCCGAACAGGGCGAACACGGTGAAGAGCGGTGGCTCAAACTCGAACTCAAACTGATGGCCGACGTGGCGCTGGTCGGGTTTCCCAATGCCGGCAAGAGCACGCTCATCTCGGTGGTGTCGGCGGCTCGTCCGAAAATCGCGGCCTATCCGTTCACGACGCTCGAACCGCATCTGGGTGTGGTGCGTATCGACGACGACACCGACTTCGTGGTGGCCGACATCCCCGGACTCATCGAAGGGGCCGCCGAAGGCAAGGGTCTCGGTCATCGCTTCCTGCGTCACGTCGAACGGGCCCGAGTGCTGTGCGTTCTGGTCGACCTGGCGCCGGTCGACGACACGTCACCCGAGGCTCAACTCGACACGCTGCTTCACGAACTCGAGAAGTACGACCCGGACCTGCTCGAACGTCCGCGCGTCGTCGTGGGAACCAAGACCGACTCGGCCGATCCGGCTCTGGTGTCGGCCTGGAACCACCCGACCATCTCGGCTGTCACCAACCAAGGCGTGCGCGAACTGGTGGGCCGACTCGCTTCGCTCGTGCACGAGGCCCGTCAAGAAGAACCGCTGTCCGAATCGCGCGTGATCCTGCGGCCCGACTCCGACGGGGCCTGGATCGAGCGGGTGGCCGAGCGCGAGTACCGCGTGCACGGCCGCAAGGTCGAGCGCGCGGTTCACCTGAACGACGTGACCACCCCCGAGGCCCTCGACTACATCGAAGAACGTCTGAAGAAGTTGGGCGTGCCGCGCTTGTTGGCGCGAGCCGGAGCCCGAGACGGCGACGTGGTCTGGATCGGCGCATTTTCGTTCGACTACCGACCCGACCGCTGACGAGACTGATATCGCATGCGCATCATCGCCAAGATCGGAACGTCCTCGCTCACCGATTCTCTCGGTGTGATCGATCGCGCCGTCATTGCGAACATTTGCCGCCAGATCGCTCAACTGCGTCAGGCCGGCCACGACGTGGTGCTGGTGTCCTCGGGCGCGGTGTCGGCCGGTGTGTCGGCCTTGGGCCTGTCGGCTCGTCCGACCGATGTTCGAACTCTTCAGGCGCTGTCGGCCGCTGGTCAGAGCCGACTCATGGAGGTGTACAACGCCGAGTTCGCGCACCATTCGCTGGTGGCAGCACAGGTGTTGTTGGTGCCGCACGACTTCATGGACCGGCAGCAGTATCTGCACGCGCGTGAAACGCTCGAGTGTCTGCTCGAACTCGGCTGTGTTCCGGTGGTCAACGAGAACGATGCCATCGCGAACGACGAAATTCGGTTCGGCGACAACGACCACATCGCAGCGCTCTTGTCGCATCTCTTGAAGGCCGATGTTCTCGTTCTGCTCACCGACATCGAAGGCCTGTACACCGCCGATCCTCGCCACGATCCCTCGGCCACTCTCGTCTCCGACGTCGCGGCCGGCGATCCCCTCATGGCGGTGTCGGCTGGTGCCACCGGTTCGAACCGCGGCAGCGGGGGAATGGCCAGCAAGTTGTCGGCGGCGCGTATCGCATCGTGGTCGGGTATCCGCGCCGTGATCGCACGGGCCCCCGTCCCCGATGTTCTGCTCGGAGTCATCAGTGGTCAGTCGATCGGGACCACCTTCCACGGAGCCGATCGTCATCTGTCGTCACGACAGTTGTGGCTGGCGTTCGCGAGCGAGATCGCCGGCCGCGTCACGGTCGACGACGGTGCGGCCCGAGCCGTGGCCGGAGGCACCAGTTCGCTGCTGCCGGCTGGCGTGCGATCAGTCGAGGGCGACTTCGAAGTAGGCGACACGATCGACGTGGTGACCCTCGATGGTCGAGTGGTCGCGCGCGGAAGCGCGGTCATGAACTCGGCGCAGGCTCGGGTGGCCGCGGGCCGTCGCACCAGCGAACTCGACGACGGCTCACCGAGCGTCGTCGTGCATCGCGACGCGCTTGTGATTCTCTAGTTGCGGCGACGCGCCACGATGGCGCGCAGATTCGCCATCTCGGGCACACGCAACACGGTGAGCGCACCGGTGTAAACCACGGCACCGATCAGTAATCCAACGATCACTCGGGCGAGTGCGCCCAGGCCGTCGTTGTCGCCCACCGCTCCGGCCGAGAGCCACACGACGATGCCCATACCGGCGCCGGCCGCCATCATGCGTCCGATGCTCAGCACGGTGTGCCAGGCCGGGAACTCGGGAACCTTGACCTGTAACACGAAGATCGCGATCACGGCGGCGATGAGGTACGACAGGGCGAACGCGATACCGAGGCCGAGCACGTCGTAGAACCCGACGAGCACGAAGGCCAGCACGATGTTGATGGCGTTCTGAACACAGTTGATGATGAAAGGTGTTCGCGTGTCCTGGTGGGCGTAGAACCCGCGCAGCGTGAACAAGTACACCGAGTAGCCCACGAGACCGAGCGCCAAGCCGGCGAGTACCCGCGCGGTGTTGATGGACGCGGGAAGATCGAACTGTCCGTGCTGCAGCAGGGCGCCGATGATCGGCCGCGACAGAGCGAGGAAACCGAACGCGGCCGGAATGGTGAGGAGAGCGACCAGTCGGATACCGAGTTCGGTGCGTTCGACGAACGCTTCGCGATCGCGCCGCGAGACCGCGCGGGCCATTTCCGGAATGAACGTGGTGGCGATGCTCATGGCCAGGAGGCCGTGCGGGAAGTAGAAGAACGTGGTGGCCTTGGCGTACGCGTCCTGTCCGCCTGATCCGGGTTGGGCCAGGTTCTTCACGATCACCACCGTGAGTTGGTTGGCCAGCACGTAGCCGAACGTCCAGCCCGACAGGGCGAACAGTTTCTTGACGGCCGGGTGGCGCAGATCGAAGCGGAACCGAAGGTTCAGTCCGGCGCGGTGGATGGCGGGCAGCAGGATCAGAGCCTGGAGCGCGATACCACCCGTGGCGCCGAGTCCGAGCAGCCAACGGAACGATGGACTGTCGAGGACGTCGGTGAGCACCGGCGAGTCCTTGTCGAGCAGCGTCGGGACGTAGAGCAGCGACGCGATGATCACGATGTTGGCGAGCACCGGCGACCAAGCAGCCGCGAAGAAGCGTCGCTGTGCGTTGAGGACCGCACCGAACAGTGCAGCGATCCCGTAGAAGAAGATCTGGAGCAGGAAGATGCGAGTGAGTGCGGTGCCGACCGTGCGGAAATCGTTCGGGTCGACGCTGGGGTCGGGACTCAACGAGAAGACGCGGAAGATCCACGGAGCGCTGAAGACCGCGATGGCCGTGATTGCGGTGAGGAAGACGATGCTCACGCTCACGACCGCTTCGACCGACTCTTCATCCTCGTTCTCGAAGAGCCGTGTGAACATGGGAACCAGTGCCGCCGACAAGACACCGCCCAGCAACAGTTCGTACACCGAGTTGGGCGAGTTGTTGGCGCCGTCGTACGCGTCGGCCAGAGCGGTTTGTCCGATCACGAACCCGAACACGATGATCTTGAGCATTCCGGTGAGGCGCGACAGGCCGGTGCCGAGCGCCACGACGGCGTTCGAGCGCAGGAGGCTGTGGCCGGAGTCCCCCGATGGAGCGACATCCGCGAGGTCGTCGCCGCGCGCTTCGTGGTCGCGCTCGTTCGGGGTGTGGTCGGTCACTGGCGACAAGGGTAGGTCGGCCCGGGTAGGGGAGCCGGGAGGGGGCAACTTGTAGGGTGAAAACATGCCTCACCGCTTCGATTCCGTCCA
>VERK01000213.1 GCA_018882725.1 Actinomycetota bacterium
TCAGGTCGGCACGGAGAAAAGACTGCCCGCCCGAACTTGCCGTGCGTACGCGCCATCGAGGGCCATCAACTGATCGTGGGTTCCCTGCTCGACGATTCGCCCGTCATCGAGAACAACGATTCGATCGGCGTCCTTGATGGTCGAGAGACGATGGGCGATCACGATGGCAGTGCGACCGCGCATCGCATCGTCGAGCGCGCTCTGGACGAGAGCCTCGTTCTCGTTGTCGAGGTGACTCGTCGCCTCGTCGAGGATCATCACCGCCGGATCCTTCAGCAGCAGCCGAGCAATCGCCAGGCGTTGCTTCTCGCCGCCCGATAGTCGATAGCCGCGCTCACCCACGACAGTGGCGTAACCGTCGGGTAGAGCGGCGATGGTGTCGTGGATGCGGGCACGCCGACAGGCCTCTTCGATGTCGGCGGCCGTGGCGTCTTCTTTCACGTAACGAAGATTCGATTCGATGCTCTCGTGGAACAGGTGCGGATCTTGCGACACGACACCGATGGCCGCCCGGAGAGTGTGGCCGGTGAGATCGCGCACATCCTTGCCATCGATCCGAACGGCACCGCCTGTCACGTCGTAGAGGCGCGGAACGAGTGAGGCGAGAGTGGTCTTGCCCGAGCCCGATGAACCGACCAGGGCCACGGTCTCGCCCGGCTCGACACTGAGCGAGACCCCGTGCAGAACATCGCGATCGGGATCACCGGTGGCTGCACCCGGGGCTTCCAGCGATGCGATCGACACGGCTGACGCCGGTGGATAGCGGAACGTGACCTGATCGAGTTCGACACGGCCACGCGGATCGACCAGATCGATCGCACCCGGCTTGTCGACGATCGACACCGGCGCGTCGAGGACTTCGAAGACACGTTCGAAACTGACGAACGACGTGAGGAGATCGACACGGGCATTGGTGAGACCGGTGAGTGGCTGATACACCCGCGCCACCAAGGCGGCCAACGCCACGAGTGTGCCCGAGGTGATGTCGCCCGAGACGACCAGCTGCGCGCCGATGCCGTACACGGCAACCGCGCCGAGAGCACCCACGAGACCCAGCGCGACGAAGAAGACTCGCCCGTACATCGCCGAGCGGATTCCGGTGTCGCGAACTCCGGCCGCGCGACCGGAGAATTCTCCGACTTCACGCTCGTGGCGTCCGAAGAGTTTGACCAACATCGCACCGGCCACGTTGAACCGCTCGGACATCTGCGTGTTCATCTGCGCGTTGAGACCCATCTGCTCACGCGCGATCTCCTGCAACTTGTTGCCCACGCGGCGAGCCGGAACCACGAACACCGGAAGAACGATCAGAGCGATGAGAGTGAGGCGCCACTCGAGTGCGATCATCGCCACGAGTGTGGTGACCAGCACCACGACGTTGCTCACCACGCTGCCGAGTGTGGACGTGACGGCCGTTTGCGCGCCGATCACGTCGTTGTTGAGGCGACTGATGAGTGAGCCAGTTTGCGTACGAGTGAAGAACGCGACCGGCATCCGCTGAACCTTGTCGAACAACGCGACACGCAAGTCGTAGATGAGACCTTCACCAATCCTTGCCGAGTACCAGCGTTGTCCGATGGCAAGGACGGCGTCGGCGATCGCGGCGCCGACCGCGATGAGGGCGAGTGTCCAGATTCGCGAACGCGAGGCGTCGGGAATCGCATCGTCGATGATCGCTCGAAACACGAAAGGTGGCACGAGGGCCACCAACGCCGCGACGAGGATGGTGACGAGAAATCCCGTGATGCTCGCGCGATACGGTCGAGCGAAGATCCACACGCGTCGAATCAAATCGCGTTCGATGCGGCGACCCTTCACGGCCGATGCGTCACCCGGCATCATCATGTGAGGGTTCATGCGCACGCTGCGAGGTTACTTTCACCTACCATCGTCACATGCGGCGGACCACTCTTGTCATCGGTTTCCTTCTCTTTGTTGCGTCATGCGGTGGTGATTCCGATGTCGCTCTCGTCGACTCCGAGAGCACCCAATCGTCGGTCCTCGACACCGACTCCACCGATGCACCTTCGGATGGTGACTCGACCTCGGCCGGACGCATCGAGTGGGAAAAGTGTGGACCGGTCGAGTGCGGAACACTTGACGTCCCGCTCGACTACTCCGATCCGAACTCCGGGACCATCTCGATCCACCTCGAACGGCGAGTCGCCAATGATCCCGACAAGCGCATCGGCTCACTGCTCATGAACCCGGGTGGGCCCGGATTCGGTGGCTCGATACTCGCCCGCGCCGCCGATCAGATCCTCAGCAAAGGTCTCCTCGATCATTTCGACATCGTCGGCTTCGATCCGCGCGGTACCGGTGAATCCGAACCGGCCATCGACTGCACCGACGATTACGACTACTACTTCGGTCAAGGTGACATCACCCCCGACGATCCGACCGAGGCCCAGTTCAACATCGACCTGCTCGAGAAGTTCGTGAGCGACTGCGTGACGAACAATGGCGATTTCTTGAACTATGTGGGCACCAACAATGTCGCTCGCGACATGGACCAGATTCGCCAGGCTCTCGGCGAGGAGAAGATTTCGTACTTCGGACTCTCGTACGGCAGTGAGCTGGGCGCGGTGTGGGCCACGCTGTTCCCCGAGACGGTGCGAGCCGCCGTGCTCGACGGTGCAGCCGATCCGAACGTCGATTCGGTGACGGCGAGCGTGCAGCAGAAACAGGGCTTCGAACTCGCCCTCACATCGTTCCTAGCCGACTGTTCAGCCGATCGCTCGTGCGCATTCCACAACGACGGTGACGCCGAAGGTGCGTTCGACCGGCTCATGGCCGAGATGGACGAGAACCCGTTACCCACCGAAGACGGTCGCCCCGTATTGACGCGAGGTATGGCGATGACGAGCGTCGCGCAAGCGTTGTACGACGAGTCGTATTGGGACACACTGGCCGCTGGCCTCGCCGAAGCAGCGGACGGCAACGGTTCAACTCTTCTCGCGTTGTTCGACGCGTACTTCCAGCGCCAGCCCGACGGTACGTACGGCAACGAACTGGAGGCGTTCATCGCCATCACGTGTGCCGACGAGGATGAACGCTTCACCATCGAAGAAGCCGATTCGTTCGTACCTCGTTACCAAGAAGCGGCTCCGCGGATGGCGCCCGAGACTCAGGGCAACTACGGCTGCACGTCCTGGCCCGAGGCGATCGATCCGCGCGTCGACGTCACCGGAGTCGGAGCCGGACCCATCGTGGTGATCGGAACGACCGGTGATCCATCGACACCGCTGGAGAGTTCGCGCAACATGGCCAAGTCGCTCGAAGACGGGCGCCTCGTCGTGGTCACCGCCAATCAGCACACGGGTTACACGGCGAGTGAATGTGCTCGCGACGTGGTGGACGACTACCTGATCGACCTCAAGGCCCCCGATAGCGAAACCGAGTGCTGACGCTCACTGGCGGAAGGGGTGGGATTTGAACCCACGGACGCTTGCACGTCGCACGCTTTCGAGGCGTGTCCCTTCGGCCGCTCGGGCACCCTTCCGTCGATCGAGGTTATCGGCGCTCGGCGAAGAACTGCTCGAGGAGTGCGGCTGACTCGGTGGCCAGAATCCCGTGCGTAACAGGGGGATTGTGGTTGAGGCGGGGGTCGGCACACACGTTGTAGAGAC
>VERK01000214.1 GCA_018882725.1 Actinomycetota bacterium
GGTGTGGGGTGTGCGCATCATCCGCCGCCTCGCGGCCCGTCGACCGCAGATCGTCGGCTCCGAGCGACTCGAGCCAGGTCAGTCGATCACCATCACGGCGTCCGACCGTTGATGCGTGTTCTTCTGCGCAATCCCCGCCGCGAAATCACGATCGACGGCCGCCGTCGGGTGCACGCACTCCTGAACGAACTCGGACTGTCGCGCGAGGCCCATCTCGTGATCCGGAACGGCGAACTCGTCCCGGGCGACGGTGAACTGAACGACGACGACGAGATCGAGATTCGTCCGGTCATCTCCGGAGGTTGACGATGAAGTGTCGCACCTGTCGGAACCCGGCGATCATCGATCTCCCGCGCCACAACGCCAACTTCTGTGCCGAGCACCTTCAGCAATTGTGTCGCCGACAAGTGGAGAAGGCGATCCACGATCATCGGATGTTCGAACCCACCGATCATCTGCTGGTGGCGGTGTCGGGCGGCAAGGACTCGCTGGCGGTGTGGGACATCCTGCACGAGTTGGGCTATCGCACCACTGGTCTGTACATCGCCCTCGGTATCGGGGAGTACAGCCACGAGTCCCAGACGTTCGCCGAAGACTTCGCCGCTCGCCGGGGTCTGCCGTTGGTCATCGAATCGTTGCGCGACGATCACGGGTTCGACGTCCCGACCGCGGCCCGGGCCACTGGTCGCGTGCCTTGTTCGGCGTGCGGCATGAGCAAACGCCACATCTTCGATCGAGTGGCCCGAGATGGCGGTTACGACGCCGTCGTGACGGGTCACAACCTCGACGACGAGGCCGCCGTGCTGTTCGGTAACGCTCTGCGTTGGGACGTCGAGTATCTCGCGCGCCAACTTCCACTCCTGCCGGCCCGCGGGGGATTCCCACGAAAGGCCAAACCACTGGTCAGGCTCACCGAGCGCGAAACCGCGGCCTGGTGCATCGTGAGAGGTATCGACTACATCGTCGACGAGTGTCCGATGGCGGCTGGCAACAAGCACCTGGCGTACAAGCAAGCCCTCAATCTCATCGAAGAGGAATCTCCGGGCGCCAAGGCGTCGTACTACCTCGGATTCCTCGAGCGCATGGCACCACTCCTGAGTGGGTTGTCGGCCCAGCAAGCCGACGAACTCGCGTCGTGCGCGCGGTGTGGTTCGCCCACGGGCGCCGAGACGGCCACTGACGGCTCGACCGTGTGCGCGTTCTGTCGACTCTCGGAAAAGGCGCGTGGTCACGAGCCGGTGCCCGTCGAAATGCTCATGAGCAAGTCGGCGCGCCGGGCGGCCGCGAAGGAGGCTCGAGGATGAACATGTTCGCGTACGGCGAGAAGGCTCTGTTGATCGACGGGAAGCAGCGTCGTTATCTCGTGACCCTGGCCGACGGGGCCGAGTTCCACAGCCACGCCGGCTTCGTGGCCCACGCCGAGATCGTCGGACGTCCCGAGGGGATCCGCGTCGAGTCGACACGCGGTGCTCGCTACATCGTGCTGCGTCCGACGCTCGAGGACTTCGTGATCGAGATGCCGCGTGGTGCCCAAGTGATCTACCCGAAGGATCTGGCTCCGATCGCCATGCTCGCCGACATCGCACCAGGTGTGCGGGTTCTCGAGAGTGGTGTGGGCTCGGGTGCGCTGTCGATGACGATGCTGCGCGCCGGCGCCACGATCATCGGTTACGAGATCCGCGACGACTTCGCTCAGCGCGCCAAGGCCAACGTGGCGTCGTTCTTGGGTGCCGCGGCCCTCGACCGGTATCACGTGGAGATACGGGACTGTTACGACGGAATCGACCCCGAGTTGCAGGTCGACCGCGTGGTTCTCGATCTACCCGAGCCGTGGAACGTCGTGCCGCACGCCGAAGTGGCCATGCGACCCGGTGGAATCCTGGTTGCGTACACGCCGTCGATCACCCAAGCGGCCCAAACGCGACACGCCATGGCATCACACCGCTGGACCGGGACACGCACCCTCGAGGTGCTGCATCGCGGTTGGTACATCGAAGGCAACGCAGTGCGACCCGACCACCGCATGGTGGCGCACACCGGCTTTCTGTCCGTCGGACGGCTACTCGGAGCCTGAACTCGACCCGAGACGGGTCAGAGAACGATCAGGGTTCGATGAAGATGCACTCGCCGGGGCACTCCTCGGCGGATTCGATCACGCCGTCGAGTTGACCCTCGGGGATCTCGGCGAGACCATCGGCACCCTGCGGGTTGCCCTTGGCCGTCGCATAGATCTTGCTGCCTTCCTTCACGTAGGCCAAGCCGTCGTCGAGAAGGGTGAACACGTCAGGAGCGATCTCTTCGCAGAGGCCGTCTCCGGTGCAGAGATCCTGGTCGATCCAGACCTTCATGATTCCTGGGTTGCTCCTCGTGAGGTGGGGGACAAAATGGCACAACGGTCACGCCGGACCGTGCCGAAAGCCTACACGGGAGACCCGCTTCACGGCGGGTCGATCGCTGTGACGCCGTGTAGGTTCCGAGTCGTGGCAAGTGACGAGATGCCCGATGTCGAGGCCCTGCGGTCCACCGTCGCGGCCCTCGACAAGGAGATCGACGCCCTGCGTCGCCGGCTGGCCGACGCCCCCTTGCGCATGAGGCAGCTCGAGGAACGACTGCTCGAGACCAAGGGATTGCTGGCTCAGGAATCGGCCAAGAACGAGAAGTTGAGTTTCACGCTGCGCGAGGCCCGCGAACACATCGCCAACCTGCGTGACGAAGTCGACAAGTTGTCGCAACCGCCGTCGGCCTATGGCGTGGTCGTCGGACGCAACGACGACGACACGGTCGACGTGCTGGCCAACGGCCGCAAGATGAAGGTGAACGTGCACCCCGATGTCGATCTCGACGTGCTCGAGTTGGGTGCCGAAGTCGTGCTCAACGAAAGCTTCAACGTCGTGAGTTCGCGGCGGCCGGAGGGTCATGGTGACGTCGTCACGATCAAGGAGATCCTCGACGACGGTGTCCGTGCGATCGTCGTGGGCCGGGCCGACGAGGAAATCGTGTGCGAATTGGCCGATGCGCTCCGCGGGGTGCACCTGCGCAGCGGTGACACCGTTCGGCGTGACCCGCGTTCGAACATGCTGCTCGAGAAACTCCCGCGACCCGAGGTGGAAGACCTTCTTCTCGAAGAGGTTCCCGACATCGCCTACACCGACATCGGCGGACTCGATCAGCAGATCGAACAGATCGCCGACGCGGTGGAGTTGCCGTTCTTGTACCAGGACCTCTTCGCCGAGCATCACCTCCCGGCGCCGAAGGGCATCTTGTTGTACGGCCCGCCGGGATGCGGCAAGACCCTCATCGCCAAGGCCGTGGCCAACAGCCTGGCCAAGAAGGTGGCCGCTCGCACCGGCGACGAGAAGGGTCGTAGTTACTTCATCAACATCAAGGGCCCCGAACTGCTCAACAAGTACGTCGGCGAAACCGAACGGCAGATTCGGTTGGTGTTCCAGCGGGCTCGGGAGAAGAGCGAAGAGGGTTGGCCGGTCATCGTGTTCTTCGACGAGATGGACTCGATGTTCCGCACCCGTGGTTCGGGTATCTCGTCCGACATGGAGTCGACCATCGTTCCGCAGCTGCTCGCCGAGATCGACGGTGTGGAAGGTTTGCGCAACGTGATCG
>VERK01000215.1 GCA_018882725.1 Actinomycetota bacterium
CCCACTCCACCATTGAGTCGGAAATCACAAGTGCCCCTACCTCCGGTAGTGGGGCCCCCGGGTGTCGTCGCTAGGTTGCCCGATGAGGCCCCCATGACCGAGCGCAAGAAAGTCACCGTGCCCGACCTCGCTGCGTGGCGGGAAGGCGGCCGCCGGATCTCGATGATCACGGCGTACGACTACACCTTCGCGCGTCTCGTCGATCTTGCTGGCGTCGACATGATCCTCGTGGGTGACTCGCTGGCGATGGTTGTGCAAGGTGAGCGCAACACCATTCCGGTCGATCTCGACGAAATGGCGTACCACGTCCGATGCGTCGCCCGAGCCCGCACCAAAGCGCTCGTGGTCGGTGACCTTCCGTTCGGTTCGTACCAGGCCAGTGCTCAGCAAGCCGTGGAGTCGTCCATTCGTCTCATGAAAGAGGGGGCCGAGGCGGTCAAATTGGAAGGTGGTGTCACCGTGGCGTCGTCCATCGCCGCCATCACCGCCGCCGACATCCCCGTGGTCGGCCACATCGGCCTCACACCGCAGAGTTATCACCGCATGGGCGGTCATCGTGTCCAGGGCCGCACGGCAGGTTTCGAGCCCGGTGGCCGTGAACGGCTTCTCGAAGACGCGCACGCGGTCGAACAGTCCGGTGCATGTGCCGTGGTGATCGAAGGAGTTCCGCTCGACCTGGCGGCCGAGATCACCGACAAAGTCAGCATTCCGACGATCGGAATCGGCGCGGGTCCGCATTGCTCCGGTCAAGTACTCGTGATGCACGACGTGCTCGGGCTCTGCGAAGCCGAATTCCGCTTCGCCAAGAAGTACGCCGACCTACGAACAGCCGTCATCGATGCGACGTCGTCGTTCGTCGACGAAGTTCGCGGCGGCACCTGGCCCGATCTCGACCACTCGTTCAGTTGACGTCGTGCGAGTCGTTCACTCGCTGGCCGACGCTTCGCTAGCAGTCGACCAAATTCGACCTTCCGGCCCGGTCGTGATGGTTCCCACGATGGGGGCCCTGCATGTCGGTCACGTGAGCCTCATTCGGCGCGCCCAGTCGATCGGAGCGAGCGTCGTCGTCTCGATCTTCGTCAACCCTCTTCAATTCGGTGATTCGTCCGACTTGGCCACCTACCCCTCCGACATCGACCGAGATCTCGACATCTGCCGCGAAACCAGCGTCGATCTGGTCTGGGCGCCGTCGGTCGAGCACATGTATCCATCGGGCTTCGCCACGCGCGTCTCCGTGACGGGAGTTTCCGTGCCCTTCGAGGGTCACCACCGCCCCGGTCACTTCGACGGAGTGGCCACGGTGGTCACCAAACTCTTCTCGGTCGTGCGTCCCGATACGGCGGTGTTCGGAGCCAAGGATTTCCAACAGGTCGCCGTGATCAAGCGACTCACGAGCGATCTCGGACTTCCCATCACCATCGATGTCGCACCAACCGTGCGGGATCACGATGGATTGGCTCTGTCGAGTCGCAACGTACGTCTCGAACCGCCGGCCCGCACGCGGGCACTGGCCATTCCACGATCACTTCGCGCGGCAGAAGATGCCTGGAAATCCGGCGTTCGCAGCAGTCGTGAATTGGAGGCCATCGTCGCCACCGAACTCGGCGACCTCGACATCGAGTACGCCGCTGTCGTCGATCCGTCGACCCTCTCCGAACGCACCAACGACGACGATTCGGCGGTCGTGCTCGTTGCCGCGACGGTCGGTGGAGTTCGACTGATCGACAACGTCGTTCTGGGCTGAAGGTCTCGTCGCCTACAGTCAGAGCGGTGGAGATCTGTCTCTGGCAAGACGGAGTGCGGGACATCGTTCCGTCTTCGGCCGACGAGGAGGTCGGTCTTCCGACCGACGTCGACGTTGCCATCGTCGGTGCGGGCTACACGGGACTATGGACCGCGCATTATTTGAACCTCGTGTCGCCCGGCACGAGCATCCTCGTCATCGAGGCCAACCACGTCGGTTTCGGCGCGAGCGGCCGGAACGGTGGCTGGTGCTCGTCGATTCTTCCGATGTCTCTCGACCGCGTCGCCGATATGTCGTCACGCGAAGATGCCATTCGTCTCCAGAACCTGATGTACGACACCGTCGACGAAGTTGGTCGCCAGGCTGCTTCACTGGGTATCGACTGCGGATACAAGAAGGGTGGGTACCTCGGCGCTATCCGTGACGATCGACAGATGGCGGCGGCCCGAGCCACGTTTCATGAAGCCGAGACATGGGGATTGGCCGGAGATCGCGTGCAACTCCTGGATGCCGACACGGCTCGGCAACGTCTGAACGCTTCCCGTATCGAGGGTGCACTCTTCCATCCCGACTGTGCGGCCATCCAGCCCTACCAGTTGGTCACCGGCTTGGCCGGATCACTGCGCGACCGAGGAGTCACGATCGCCGAACACACGACGGCTTTCACACTCGAGCCTCACCTCGTTCGAACGTCACGGGGCGATGTCCGCACCGGACGCGTCATCCGAGCGACCGAGGCGTACTCCACACGATGGAAGTCCGAACGGCGACGAGTCGTGCCCCTCTACTCGATGATGATCGCGACCGAACCCCTCGACGATTCCACCTGGTCGACGATCGGGTTGTCGCAACGAGAGACCTTCGCCGATCTACGTCGTATGGTCATCTACGGTCAGCGGACCGCTGACGGCCGTATCGCCTTCGGAGGACGCGGCGCCCCGTATCACTATGCGAGTCGCATCTCGCCGGGCTTCGATCAACATGCTCCGACGAAGAAGGCGCTCGAAGCCACGTTGCGTGATCTGTTCCCGGTCCTGCATGACGTCGCCACCACACACCACTGGGGCGGCCCGTTGGCAGCTGCACGAGACTGGACGATGTCGGTCGGTTCGGAGGACGGCGTACTTCGTGGTGGCGCGTACGTGGGCGACGGCGTGGCCACCAGCAACCTGGTCGGTCGCATCCTGGCCGACCTCGTCGCCGGCCGCGACAGCGAATTGACCCGAGTGCCCTTCGTCGGACATCGCTCACGACGGTGGGAACCCGAACCATTTCGTTGGATCGGGATCAATTCGCTGGCCGCCCTCGCCAAGTGGAGCGACACTCATCGGCCGGGTTCGAAGCTGGCCGGCCGCGTCGTCGATTCGTTCCTCCGTTGACTCAGCGTCGCTGATTCGGATCGGTGTGCCGAGCCACGTACCGAACGGCGAAGACGCCGTCACCCGACAGGATGCCGCCTCGTCCGAACAGCCGACCACTCTGCCAGTTCGACAGACCGAGTTCGGGCCGACGCAAGGCGTATTGACCGTCGACCCAGCGCGTGAAACCGTCACCCACGAATGGCGCTTCGATCTTGCGGTAGAACTCTTCGAACGCCGCCTCGTCACCGGAAATGAGCGAGGCCACGAACCAAGGGCTGTGCCTATTGCTCAACTCGACCGCTTCGTCGACCGAATCGACGAGTCGAATGGCCAACTCGGGCCGGTCGTCCCACTCGTACTCGCGAGCCAGGAATGAATCGTCGTCGTGAACGACGACCTCGGCGTCGCCGAGGTCGACCGAGTCGATTGACGTTCCGGCCCGAACGTGCACGATCGGACGGACCGATCGACGAGCGGCCGCGTGACGTACACCGCTCAGC
>VERK01000216.1 GCA_018882725.1 Actinomycetota bacterium
GCTCTGGCTGGTCCGGCCACCCAGATACTGCTGGGCCTCGGCGCCCTTCTCGTTCTCGGGGTGAACCCACTCGATCACAACGACTTCGCCGCCAACGAATACTCACTCGCGATCTGGTGGGCTGGTCCGATCATCGGCGCGTTCAACCTCATCCCGGTGATGCCTCTCGACGGTGGAAACATCGCCGCCGAAGCCGTCGACTTGTTCCGGCCCGGACGCGGTCGAGCGATCATGATTCGCCTCAGCGTGCCCGTGACCGCGGGCATCTTCGTCGGCATGTTGGTCGTCGAAGACCTTCGACCGCTGTCGTCGTTCGCGGCGATCCTGCTCGTGATTCAGATGCAGTTGCTCTCGATCCAGAGTCGACCGCGCGCATCACGCAACCCGCTTGTCGCCGCGCGTGCGGTGGCCGCCGCCGAAGAAGAAGCATGGTTCACCGGCCAACCGGGATTGCTTCCACCCGGGCACTCGTTGTCGCCGTGGTGGGAGGCCCACCGAGCCCTCGCCAACGGAAACGAAGCCAACGCTCGTCGCATCATTCTCGACGACCTCACCGACACGAGCGGCCGCTCACGCGTTTGGGCTCCGCCGCACGCCGCGACACCTGACCTCCTCGATCCGCTCATCGATCTGCTTCCTGTTCCGCTACCCAAACCCGAGCGTGACCATCCGGAGCTGAGCCAGAACTCGATGGTGTGGGCGTTGAAGAGAGCCGGTCGATACGCCCACGGAGCGTCGTACGGATCGGACTGCTTCCGGGCCCATCCATCCACGAATGTGGCCGTGCTCATCGCCGGCTGCTTGGCCCTCGAAGGTCACGACGATGCCGCCGCACAATGGCTCACCGTGGCGGCCCATGGTGCGGCGCGTGACGACGCCGACGAAACCTTGCTCCTCTCGGCTCTCTTGAACGACTCGGAATTTCAGCGTGTGCGCGAACGACCCGAGATCCGCGCTCTCGTCCAGCGGCTCGTTCGTGCCGAGTGATTCGGTTCAGATCTCGACGTCGCGCTTGACGTACGCCAACGCGCGTTCGCCAATCACCGTTGTGATCGTGCCCACGCTCTCACCCTCGATCACGACGGGGTCGCCGACCGCGGTGCCCGACGGCACCGAGATCGATCGAAGTGTGCGCGGCGCCGTCGAACCTCGGCTATCCATTCGTTCGACGAGTTCTTGTCCGGGGTAACAACCCTTCGAGAAACTCACCGCCACCGTCACGACGCCGGTCGCCGCCGGCAATGTGTCGCCCGGGACGATTTCCGATCCCATCTCCGGCCAGACCGCATTGATACGACTCGCCTCGTAATCGTCGAGCGTTCCGATTCGGGCGATGTCGACGGGAGCCGTCGACAGAAGATCGATGGCTCGACCGTCACTCCACCAAGCCGGAAGCACGAGCACGTGATCACTGCCTCCCGGAGCAAGTGACGCCACATCGGGAGGTGTGTCGCCTCGCACCGCCACGACGTGAACCTGGAGGGGCGAGATGTCGGCCTGTACGCGGATCTTGAACTTGGTCAGACGAGCGGTCACGACGTCGAGGAATCCGGGTGCGAGATCGATCACGAACTCGGTGTCGGCGCGGCGGGTGACCCGAACGAGAGCGACCACCCGACCGGTGGGTTCGAGAACGAGCGACTGGCGCGACGCGCCAACGACCAACGACGCGATGTCGTTGCTCAACTGCGAATGCAGGTACGAAGCAGCGTCACGGCCGGAGACGAGAAGGGCTTCCCGAGGAATGTCGACGACGATCATGCGCTGGTCCCTCCGTCGCGGCGACGGCGAGTCATACGACGAGCGGCCGGTACCGCCGCGAGCAGTGCCGCCGCCTTGTTGCGACACTCGAGATCTTCATCGTCGGGATCACTGTCGGCCACGATGCCGGCGCCGGCCTGCAGATACGCGGCCTTCGGTCCGATGAACATCGTGCGAATCGCGATGGCGGTGTCGAGGTTTCCACTGAAGTCGAGATAACCGACCACGCCCGCGTACGGCCCGCGCTTCACCGGTTCGAGTTCGTCGATGATCTCCATGGCCCGAACCTTGGGCGCTCCACTCACGGTGCCGGCCGGCAGCGTGGCGCGCAGAACGTCGACCGCCGAACGACCGTCGACGAGTGTGCCACTCACTTGCGACGTGAGGTGCATGACATGGCTGTATCGCTCGAGCGTCATCAGTTCGTCGACCTTCACACTTCCGAAGCGAGCCACCCGGCCGACATCGTTGCGGGCCAGGTCGACCAGCATCACGTGCTCGGCGACCTCTTTCGGATTCTCGCGCAATTCGGCGGCCAACCGTCGATCGTGTTCGTCGTTCTGTCCGCGCTTGCGCGTACCGGCGATCGGTCGACTGATCACTCGGTCACCGATGAGTTGAACCATCGGTTCGGGCGAACTCCCCACGATCGTCACCTCGGGTTGACGCAGGAAGTACATGTACGGGCTGGGGTTCACCTGTCGGAGCACGCGGTAGACGTCGTACGCATCGGCATCGAGTTGGATCTCGAAACGCTGCGATAGCACCACCTGGAAGATGTCACCCGAGCGGATGTACTCCTTGGCCGTTTCGACGGCCTGCTGGTACCGGCCACCACCCATGGTGGACACTGCCGCCGGCAACTCGTCGCCGCGCGTGGGGGGTTCGACTGGCGAGTAGGGCAGCGGCTGAGCCAGATCGGCCACCGACTGGAGCGCACGCGCCGCCGCGGCGTCGTAGGCGGCATCGAGATCGGACACGCCCATCACGGGCACGCTCTCGATGAGGTACACGCGCTGACGCCAGTGATCGAACGCGGCCAGCGAACCGATCACGCTCACGACCGCATCGGGCAAACCGCGGTCGTCGGTGGGTGCGTTGGGCAGGTGCTCGACTTCGCGCACGATGTCGTACCCGAGATAACCCATGACTCCGCCTTGCAGAGGCGGCAGATCGGGGATGACCGGGCTCTGATACAACCGCAAGAGCTCGTCGAGGGCGGCCAGCATGCCTCGGTCACGCGGCACCGAAGCGGGCACTTCACCGCTCACTTCCACGCGAGAGCCGAACGACGTCAGCGTCGCGCGCGGGCGCCGACCGACGAATGAAAATCGACTCCACCGTTCGCCGTGTTCGACCGATTCGAGCAAGAAGCCGTTTTCATCGGCGCCGACCAACTTGGCGAAGGCCGCGACCGGCGTCTCGAGGTCGGCCAAGACCTCGACCCACACCGGGACGACGGTGTGCGACGCTGCGAGCGAGCGGAACTCCTCGCGCGTGGGGTGAACCGCGAGTTCGCTCACTGCTCGCCGAACACCGAGAAGAAACACGTGCGCGCGCCGGTGTGGCAGGCGCCCTTTCCTTCCTGTTCGACCTTGAAGAGAAGAGTGTCACCGTCGCAGTCGTAATACGCCTCGCGCACGAACTGTCGATCACCGCTGGTGTCACCCTTGCGCCACAACTCGCGGCGGCTGCGACTCCAATACACCATTCGGCCTTCGGCAAAGGTGAGAGCCAGGCTTTCGGAATTCATCCACGCCATCATGAGCACCTCACCAGTGTTCACGTCC
>VERK01000217.1 GCA_018882725.1 Actinomycetota bacterium
GCTTCATGCCGAGGAACACGCCGCGCAGCAAGATGGCGACGGTGCGGTCCCACTGATCGGCCGGAGTCTCGGAGATCCGTCCCACCGCGCCCACGATGCCGGCGTTGTTGAACATCACGTCGAGGCGTCCGAACGTCGACACCGCGGTGTCGACCGCGCGCGCCACCTGGTCCTCGTTGGTGACGTCGGTGTGCACGAACGTCGCGACCGAACCCAACGCCGCCGCCAGGGCCTGGCCCGGCTCGTCCTGGATGTCGGCGATCACGACCCGAGCGCCTTCCTCGACGAAACGACGCACCGTTCCCTCTCCGATACCGCTGGATCCGCCGGTGATGACAGCCACCTTGCCGTCGAGTCGTCCGCTTGCCATGTGAGCCCCCTGTGCATTGGCCGGGTCGCCGTCGTGCGACACTGGCGACGTGGCTCAACCTAATCCGCGCACCATGGCTCCCGAGCAGTTGATCCTGAGCCACTTCACCTTGGCGCCGATGCACCCGATCGACGAGCGCGTCCGTCTGGCCGCGGCCAACGGCTTCGCCGGTATCGGACTCTTCGTGGGGCAATACCTCGCACTCGAGAAGGACGGATTCGCCCCGCACGGGTTGGCCGACCTGTTGAGCGAACACGATCTGTGTCTGGCCGAGATCGAAGTCGTGACCGGACTCGGCCGTGATGGCGTGGGCGGTGAGCGGGCCGCGATGTTCGAGGACGCGGCGTTTCGCATGGCCGACCACTTCGGCTGTCGGTACATGCAAGTGATCGGACCGGCCGGTGACGTCGAAGCGGGGACGCGAGCGTTCGGAGCTCTGTGTGATCGGGCCGCCGATCACGGACTGGTGCTCGGCCTCGAGTTCTTACCCTTCACCGACATCTATTCGGTCGACGACGCGCGTCGAATCGTCGAGGGGGCCGGACGGTCGAACGGTGGCATCTGCGTCGACTCGTGGCATCACCAACGGGGCGCCAACGATCTGGCCGCCATCGGTCGTTTGCCCGGCGAACTCGTGACCGGCGTTCAGATGAACGACGGCACACGCGTGCCGCAGCACGACGACTACTACACCGACTGTCTGGCCAATCGGGTGGCACCCGGGGAGGGCGAGTTCGATCTCACCGGACTCATCGACACGCTGCGACGCATCGGCGCGTCGGTGCCGTGGTCGGTGGAGACTCCTTCGGCGTGGGGTTGGGAGAACGCGAGTGAGCACGTGGCGCGATGCGCGACGGGAATGAGAACAGTGATGGGAAAGGTGGCGTGATGATCGTTTCAGGAGAGGAACTGCGCGATCAGTACCGGGCCTCGCGTCTGCGCATGGAGCAGGTCGCTGCATCGTTGACCGACGACGATGCGCAGCGCATCGTGCAAGCCTGCCCCGACTGGAACGTTCGCGACTTGTTCTCCCACGTCACCGGAATCGCGGCTGATCTCGCGAGCGGCAATCCGCCTCAGGGTGACTCGCAATCGTGGGTCGATCGACAGGTGGCCGAACGGCGCGAGCGGTCGTTGTCGAGCGTCGTCGACGAATGGCACGACAAGGCACCCCGGTTCGAAGAGATGATCGCGGCGTCACCGAAAGGTTTGTGGGGCCTCACGTACGACACCGTCGTGCACGAACACGATCTGCGCACCGCCGTCGGTCGCCCCGGTGATCGCGACTCCGAGGGTGTCCGTCTAGCCGCTCGGCTCGGCCTGCGTCTGGTGAAGATGGATCTGGCCAGGAGCGGCCTCGGTGCGTTTCGGGCCGTGATCGACGGTGACGAGACGGTGGTGGGCGACGGCGAACCCGATCTCACGTTGCGCACGTCGGCGTTCGAGTGCCTGCGTCTGCTCGGAAGTCGGCGGACCCTCGACGAGATGCGGGCGGCCCCGTTCGAGGGGCAACTCGATCGCTACCTCGCCGGAATCGTCCACATGGACCTTCCCGTTCGGTCGTTGGGGGAGTAGCGGCTCTACTGTGGCGCAGCGGCGCACGGGCGCCGGAAAGGACGATCACCATGGGTCAGTTCAGCGGAAAGACGGTTCTCATCACGGGCGCCTCGTACGGACTCGGCGAAGGTTTCGCCGAAGGTTTCGCCAAAGAAGGCGCCGATCTCGTTCTCACTGCGCGGTCGAAGGACATGCTCGAGGCCGTGGCCGAGCGTTGCCGGAAGCTCGGCTCGAAGGTCACCGTCGCGACCGGAGACGTGGCGATCGAGGAAGACGTCGTACGCGTGGTCCAGACCGGCATCAAGGAGCACGGCAAAATCGACGTGCTCGTCAACAACGCCGGTGTGAGCGATCTGCGTGGTTTGTCGGCCGAGCAGTACGACACCGCCACCTGGAACTGGATTCTCTCCATCGACCTCACCGGTGCGTTCATGTACTTGCGCGAAGTCGGCAAGCACATGCTCGAACGCCAGTCGGGTTCGATCGTCAACATCTGCTCGATCATGGGCAGCGGCGCCAACGAGTCGAACATCATCGCGTACGCCGCGGCCAAGGGCGGTCTGCGCAACGTGACGATGCAGGTCGGTTGCGAATGGGCCGACCGCGGTGTGCGCGTGAACTCGGTGTCACCCGGGTTCATCATGACCGAGATGGTTCGCCCGGCCCTCGAAACGTTGGGAATGGACAAGTGGATCGCCAGCCGCACACCGATGCGTCGTATCGGCGAGTTGCACGAAATCGTCGGACCGGTGATGTTCCTCGCATCCGACGCCGCGAGTTACATCACGGGTCACGACTTGTTGGTGGACGGCGGAACCAATGCGGGCAACGGCTACTACCAGATCCCGCCGATCCACCAGGAGTGGAACGCCGACACCGCGCCGAAGGTCGGCAAGGGTTACCCCGGCATTCAGCCGCGCCCCGATTGGTATCAGGCGTTGGCTCCCGGAATCCCGGGTATCCACTATCCGATGCCCGAAGCCTGACGAGTCAGGTTCGCGGAGATGCTGTGAATCGGCCCGGCGGAAACGCCGGGTCGATGTTTTCCTTGAGATCCCAGTCGTGGGTGAGCGCGCGGTGCGCGATGCGCCAGTCGCCGTCGCGGCACTCGAAGTGATCGAAGTAGCGGCCGCCGAACTGTTCGAGATATTCGGAACCATCCTCCTTGCGCACGCGATGCCACGCGAGCACTTGCGACTCGACCTCGGCGGTGGTGGCCGACGTGAAGTCGATGAAAGCGTTGCCCAGGAAGTGGGTGGTGGCCACCGCGTGTTGGCGCAGCACGGTCGTGGCCATGCGCGCGAAGTCGACGCCGAGTCCCTTGAACGACCCGTGGTCGTCGGTTCCGTCCGGGTGGTACACCGACGCCACCAGGTCGGCGTCGCACCGATCGATACCCCGGCAGTAGTCGAGGAGGCAGCGCCGGATGGCGCGTTCGGCGGCGATCGCCGCCACCGGATCGAGGGGGCCGTTGACGGAGGCTGGACTGACCATGGCCGAACCGTAGTGGCTAGTCTCGGCCTCGGTTGACAGTCAGCCGCGCCGATTCACCTGGGGGAGAAGATGGCCCGAGTTCCCGTAACGGAAGGTGTGTT
>VERK01000218.1 GCA_018882725.1 Actinomycetota bacterium
GTCCAGAGCCACTTGTGCAAGTTGGCCACGTAGAAGTCGGCACCGAGGCTGTCGACATCGAGCGGAATGGCACCGGGCGCATGCGCGCCATCGACGAGCACGGCCACACCATGGCGATGGCAGACGGCAGCAACGTCGGCGATCGGAAGCACCAGCGCTGTTTGCGACGTGATGTGGTCGATCACGAGCATGCGCGTGTTCGGAGCGAGCGCGGCCTCCACCGCGGCTACGAACTCGTGCGGTTGCGCTCCGGGGCGCGGCAGATCGATCACCCGCATGGTGCCACCGCTCTGTTGGGCCACGTACTCGACCGCGTTGTTGACCCCGCCGTAGCCGAGGTTGGTGACCGCGATCTCGTCACCCGCCCGGAACGGGAAGGAACGCAACACCGCGTTGCAACCGGTGGTGGCGTTGTCAACGAAACCGAACTGTTCGACTTCGCAGCCAACGAAGTCGGCCACCTCCTGCGCAGCTGCACGCATGCGAGGCGCGGCCGGCTTGCCCACCGCGTCGATGTCGGCGAGTTCGCGGAGCAGATACTGCGCTGGCTGGAGTTCGATTTCGTCCTGGATGCTGCGCCAGTGTGCGATCACCGGGATGGGCGGCGCACCGACGGTTCCGTGATTGAGATACGTGACCGTGGGATCGAGCATCCACTGATCGATCATCGTGCGGCCGAAAACACGCGCCATGTCAGGACTCTCGCAGGTTCGCTTCGATCTTTCCAAAGGCGCTACCGATGGCCTTGATCTCGGCTCGCGAAAGGTGGTCGATCATGAGCCGCCGCACACTCGCCAGATGGATGGGGGCAACTCTCTTCAGAAGCGTCCACCCCTTGGCCGTGAGTTCGGCGAAGGCCACGCGACGATCGCGATCGTCTTGCACGCGGCGCACCAATCCCTGCGAGAGCACACCGTCCATGCGGCGAGTGAGGCCGCCTCGGGTGAGCCGCAGTTGTTCGGCCAGGTCGCACAGCCGCAGGCGGCTGTCCTGAGCCTCGGAGATCATGGCCAGCAGCTGGTAGTCGCCCATCGTGATGCCGTACGGCGACACGTCGCTTTCCAGGGCCTTCATCAGATCGACCGAGGTGGTGATGTACGAGCGCCAGGCCCTCATCTCGTCAGGGTCGAGCCAGCGGGTCCGGGCCATGTGGTCACCCTACCGAACCTTCGGGGGAAATAGTTGCGCGCTCAACCATTTGTCCGTATCGTTGAGCCCGCAATCGATCCGGCTCCCGCCGGATGCCCCTCAGAAGGAGACGTAAGTTATGGAATTCGTGATGCTCATTGGGCGGATCCTCTTCGGACTGATCTTCGTGTCGTCCGGAATCAACCACTTCACCCAGACCGAAGGCATGACCGGCTACGCCCAGTTCAAGAAGATCCCCTCGCCCAAGTTGGCGGTGCAGGGCTCGGGCCTGGTGCTGCTCCTGGGCGGACTCTCGGTGATCCTCGGCGTGTGGGCCGACCTTGGCGCCATTGTCCTGGCCGTTCTGTTGCTCGTGATGGCCGTGACCATGCACAACTACTGGACCGTGAGTGAGCCTCAGGCCAAGCAGGCCGACATGATCGGCTTCTGGAAGAACATCTCGATGGCTGGCGGCGCAGTGTTCATGTTCGCCGTGCTCTCACTCGAAGTAGCCGAGTGGGGCTTCATGATCACCGGCCCGGTCTTCAACACCAGCCTCTGACCTCCCCCGCTTCGTGGTTCTGGGTGAAAAAATCGCTGGATTCCAGTGAAATTTTCACCCAGAACACCAAGCATTCACACAGAACACCAAGCAATTTCTAGAACTTTGGGTGTTCAGACGAAGAAGGCCCACTGATCGAGCGGCATACGCTCGGACACCAAAGTGTTGATGGGCGCCGAGTCGTCGGCGTAGCCAATCGCCATTCCACAGAACAGCATCTCGTTCTCGGGCGCGTTCACGAACGCCGTGACTGCCTTGTGGCGAACAGACCAGTACTCCTGAGCACACGTGGCCAACCCGCGTTCCACGGCCAGGAGCATGAACGTCTGCAGGAACATCCCGAGATCCGACCACTGCGGCAATCCCATCTGCCGATCGACGTAGCAGAACAGCGCGGCCGGCGCGTCGAAGAAGTCGTTGTTGGCGGCGAACTGACGGCGCCGCCCATCCTTGTCTTCGCGGGCGATGCCGATGGTGGCGTACATCTGCTCGCCAATGGTGAATCGGTTGGTGCGATACGGCTCGGTGAGACCGGCCGGGTAGATCTCGTACTCGGGCGCGTCGAGCGGGGGCTGCGACGCCAGGAACTCTTTCATGCGCGGCATGGTGACTCCGTTCACCACGTAGATGCGCCACGGCTGAACATTGCCGCCGCTGGGAGCGCGGGCCGCATCCACGAGAAGAGCGCGCAGATCGCTGTCGCTCACCGGATCGGGGCGGAACTTGCGGATGGACTTGCGCTTGTACACGGCATCGACGACGTTCATGCGAGCGACCCTAATGGCGAATTCGGCCACCCTCCCAGGTGAGCGCGCCGTACAGTCGCGTCATGCCTGATCCGGCCGCCACCCACCGCTTGCGCGACCTTCGGACCACCGACGCCGATTGGGTATTCGCCGCCTGCCAGGACGCCGAGATACAACGTTGGACACTCGTGCCGCGGCCGTACCTGCGCACACACGCCGAATCGTTCGTCGCAGATGGTGCCGGCGACCACCGCGTGTGGGTGGTCGAACGCATCGCCGACATGCGCGCTGTCGGCGTGATCAGCGTGCACTCGATGACCGATGGTGTGGCTGACATCGGCTACTGGATCGCACCGTGGGGTCGACGTGAAGGCGCCGGGACGACAGCCGTGACGATGGTGCGAGACGAGGTGGCTTCGTGGAGTGATGTTCGCTCGGCCATCGCCCGCATCGCTTCCACCAACGTCGCGTCGCAGTCGACTGTTCGGCGGGCCGGGTTCACGGTCGACTCGTCATGTGCCGGCGGCTCGTGTCCCGATGGCGACCAACAGGTGGACGCCGTGACTTTCCGCTACGTGTTCGGCTGAGAGTTGAGCCGCGACTTGCGGAGGATGAAGCAGAACTCGTTGCCCTCCGGATCACACATCACCTGGAACCATCCGGTTGATTCCTCGACGATGTCACCCGCCACGGTGGCACCGATCGCGGTGCTGGCCGTCACCGCTACACCGATGTCGTCGACGTCGAGGTCGAGATGCACGCGGTTCTTGACCGCCTTGCCCTCGGGCACCTTCTGAAATCCGAGATGACCGAACACGGGCACATCGCTCAGAGCCACCCAGTCGGCGTCAGCGGTTGCTCGTTCGACTTCGCCGCCCACGAGCCGCTGCCAGAACGATGCCAGCATCACGGGGTCGCGACAGTCGAATGTGACGGCGAGAGGTCGAGCGATCGGCGACATCAAAGCGATTACCTCGCTTCGAGTATTGCCAGATCGCGCAGCGCGTAGCGCAGGTGGTGGAACTCCTCTTCGAACACGACATGGATGCATTCGAGCGAGTCGACCC
>VERK01000219.1 GCA_018882725.1 Actinomycetota bacterium
ATCCACACCTGTGAGCCCGTCGGCGATCACGACGGTTCGACTCAACAGACGGCATTGCTGTGACGACTCGCGAAATTCGACAACCGAATTCGCGTAGAACTTCATGCGCGCACTTCCGTCGTCGGTGAGCGGATCGAAACACGTTGTTGGCGTTGGTGACCCGGGAGCAACCGCGGTGCCGAGCGACTCCGCCACGAGTTTGGCGGTGTCGTAGCGCGATGATCCGGCTACGCGAAACACTTGCTCATATCCGATTGAAACGAGCTCGGTGTCGACGCTCGACGGGATCGACGACGGCCCACCAACGATGATGGCCTGTCGAGCAGTTGTGCAACCACCGCTGCGCAAATCTTGCGCTGCGAGTCGCGTGGCAAGGTCGAGCGAGGTCGCACCTTGACGCGAACTCTTCGTGATGAGAATGGGCGCGAAGTCGGTGTCGACGCGCTGAAAACCACCCACCGGATCGAACAGCGGATCGGCGGCGGCACTGCGCTGCATGTACGGCTCGGTCGACTGGCCGGTGGGATCGCTCAACGAACTCGCAACCAACGCATCAGCGGGGTTGTCGCCAGCGGCAATGATGATCGACCTCGGGCACGTGCCGAGCCCCCACCAACCAGCGGGTGTGGCTGGATCAGGGCTACCGAAGGGATACGACGCCGCGCCGCCCGCACCCCGCATCATCAGTGATGCGGAAAAGCCTGTCTGGTAGCGGTCGGATCCGAAGATCCGAAGTGCGTGAGGCCAACCGTCGATCGACGGCTTGATTGCCGAAGTGTTCGGCCAGGCCGAAGGAGACGGGGTTTCGGCAAATGTCGGGCCAACCGGTGCGACGGTCGCGAACAGAACAATTGCCAAGAACGCTGCTGCCATTCGCCGCATGATCGTCGGCAGGGTAGTCGGCCGAGGTGAACTACCGAACCTCGGCTTCCAATCAGTGATGCTCTACGGAGAGAGCACGAGCGAGAGCCCGGTACCGAGGGTTCCCGAGGCAGTCCCCGTGAGTGCCAGGGGCACCTTGTCGCTCACCGCCTTGAACACGCCATTGATCGCAAAAGCAGTAGGTGATGCCGTCGAGCCGACATCACCCGAAGCAGGGGCCGGCGGTGCGGTCGCAAAACCGGCGATCCGGATTTCGACCGGGCCGTCCGCAGTCACGAACACGAACGACGCCTCCAGACGTTGACGGCCCCGGCTGTCCGGAGAACCGCTAACGGCCGTGCGCCCAGTCATGGAACCCGCGTATGACGATCCGCCCACCACGAGCGAACCGGACCCGGTCAGGTCGAGCCGTGGGCCCGACGGAGTCGATGTCAGAACCGCGATCGAGAGTTGTCCTCCTGATCGGGTGATCGACACGACGGTGGTAGCCACGGACGCGGCCGGCAACGACGTAGGAGCGGCAAATCCATCACCCACCACCACGATCGCGCTTCCGGGAGCCGCGACGGTGGAGGGAGTTGCACTCACATCACCGGCTGGCACGACAGTGCTCGTGACTGAGGCGACGGTTTCACCCGGTCCAACCGCCACGGAGGACTGGACTACTCCGCCCGCCACGACGGTGTTCGCGGAGGGCTCGGGGGCCGAGGCCTGAACAGTGACCGGTGCCGGTGACGTGTCGCGGAACTGGTCGATGACGATGGATGCAGTGGCCGGTGAAGTGGCCACCACCACCATGCCGATGCCGATGGCGGCTTTCGAGATGAGAGGCATGGCCTGCGGTGCCTGAATGGCCACCGCCTGCGCAGTTTCCACCAGAGGTGCGAACATCGAGGCGGTGTGACTCACCTGAGTTGCCATGTTGGAAGCCGCTGCGACCGTGTTGGCTGACGATCCGGCACTCTCCGCAGTGGCAGCGAGTACGCGGCCACCCTTTCCACCGCGACGGAACGAGAACGCCGCGAAGAACGCGATGATCGCGGCCACCGGACGCAGAAGAACTCGGATGGCTTTGCTCGCACGACTCACACGGGCCCGCACGTTCTCTTCGGAAATCTCGAGAACCTCGGCGATCTCGTCGTACTCGAGTTCGGCTACGAAGCGCAGCTCGAGCGCTTCTTGATAGTTGTTCGGCAGTTCGCGCAATGCGCGCACAACGTCGGAGTGATCGGCGTCGAGGCCGAGCTGGTCTTCGAGGGCCGGCATCACGCCATTCGAATTCACCTCGGCGGTGGCCCACCGGGTGCCCTTGGTCGACTCGCGCTTGCGACGATTGGCTTCGTCGATGCACACGTTGGCCAGAATCTGGTGGAGCCAGGCGCCCAGTCGCCAGTCGTCCCCCACGCGGGCGCGGCTCTTGTAGGCACGGGTGAAGGTCTCCTGAACCGCGTCTTCGGCGGCGGCGTGATCGGAGAGCTTGCGCAGGGCGTGGCGGTAGAGGGCAGGGCGATGGGCGCGAACCAGCGCCTCGAACGCCTCGTTCTCGCCAGCGCGGAACGATGCGACGAGACGTGGGTCGTCGATCGATAGCACCATGGCTTTCCCCTTCACCTGCTCGGACTCTACCTACGGCTCAGTGAACGCTGGGTTGCGGTTCGGGCGAGCGCGGGCGCACTGCTGCCATGAACCGAAATCCAACGACTTTGAGTTTTCACAATCCGTTAAGACCTGGTCAGGACGGTTTCTGTGACATCGCGGTTTCTGCGCTCCCCGATTCCCTCACGAAAGCCCTGGGTAGCCTCGGACTCCATGTCATCGCGCATCGCCGTGATCGGCACCGGTTACGTGGGTCTCACGACCGGTGTCTGCTTGGCCCACCTGGGCCACTCGGTCGTCTGCGCCGATATCGACTCCGACAAGGTGCAGCGCCTTTCCCGGGGCGAGATGCCGATCGTGGAGGACGGCCTGGGCACGATGTTGGTGTCCGGACTCGCGTCGGGACGTCTGTCGTTCGTCGTAGGCGCGGCCGTTGCGGCGACTGATTGCGAGGTCGCCTTCCTGTGCGTGCCCACCCCCCAAGGTGATGACGGCGCGGCTGATCTCTCGTACATCGAGGCGGCCGCACGGGAGATCGCCCCGGTTCTGCCGACCGGGTGCATCGTGGTCAACAAATCGACCGTTCCCGTTGGTTCGACCAAGGTCGTCGAGAGCGCCATGGGCCGCGGTGACGTGAACGTGGTCTCCAACCCCGAGTTCTTGCGCGAGGGGTCGGCGGTGAAGGACTTCTTGCATCCCGACCGTGTGGTCGTGGGCAGCGACGATCGAGATGCCGCGCAGCGCGTGGCCGCGTTGTACGACCCGCTCGGCGCGCGCACGATCATCACCGATCCGGTGTCGGCCGAGACCATCAAGTACGCGGCCAACGCCTTTCTCGCCACCAAGTTGAGTTTCATCAACGCGGTGGCGGCGATCTGTGAGGGCGTGGGCGCCGACATCAACGATGTAGTGGCCGGTATCGGCAGCGACTCACGCATCGGTTCGGCGTTCTTGCAACCGGGCCCCGGTTGGGGCGGTTCGTGCTTTCCGAAGGATTCACGGGCGATGGTGAAGAT
>VERK01000220.1 GCA_018882725.1 Actinomycetota bacterium
GCCTGCGGTCTCCGTGACCCTCATCGTTCAGAAGTTCGGAGGCACTTCCGTCGCCGATCCCGAGCGGATCCGCGCGGTGGCCGAACACGTGGCCTTCACGAAGCGTCACGGTGCCGATGTCGTGGTCGTGGTGTCGGCGATGGGCAAGTCGACCGACAACCTCATCAAACTGGCGAACGAAGTGTCGTCCACCCAGCCCGGTCGCGAACTCGACATGTTGCTCACCACCGGCGAGCGCATCTCCATGGCGTTGCTTTGCATGGCATTGGCCGACATCGGCGTGGAAGCCATGAGTTTCACAGGCAGCCAGGTGGGCATCATCACCGACACCGTGCACACCAAAGCCAAGATCCTCGAGGTGAAGGGTGATCGGGTGCGCGACGCGTTGGCCGCCGGCAAAGTCGCCGTGGTCGCAGGTTTTCAAGGAGTGAGCACCGACCGCGAAGTCACCACGCTCGGTCGTGGCGGATCCGACACCACTGCCGTTGCCCTCGCCGCGGCTCTCGATGCCGACAGTTGCGAGATCTACACCGATGTCACCGGTGTGTTTTCGGCCGATCCGCGGATCGTTCCCCAGGCGCGCAAACTGACCCACGTCAACTTCGACGAGATGCTCGAAATGGCCGGAGCCGGCAGCAAGGTGCTCGCTCTGCGCTCGGTCGAGTTCGCCCGTAACCACAATGTCCCCATCCAAGTCCGCTCGAGCTTCACATGGGAGCCGGGGACCTGGGTCACGAGTCAGGAGCCGTCGATGGAAGATCCCATCATCTCCGGTGTCGTCACCGATGTCAGCGAAGCGAAGGTCACGGTGCGAAAGGTGCCCGATCGTCCGGGAGTTTCGGCGTCGCTGTTCGAGCCACTTGCTCAGTCGAACGTGAACGTCGACATGATCGTTCAGAACACGTCGATCGATGGCACCACTGACATCAGCTTCACCGTGCCGAAGGCCGACATGAAGGTCGCTCAGGGAATCGTCGAGTCGGTGGCCAAGCAGATCGGCGCCAGTGGCATCGCTCACGACGATGAGATCGCCAAGATTTCACTCGTCGGTGCGGGCATGAAGACCAGCCCAGGAATCGCCGCCAAGATGTTCCGCACGCTCGCCGATCACGGTGTGAACATCGGAATGATCTCCACGTCGACCATCCGAATTTCGGTCGTGGTGCCGGTGGCCGATCTCGAGAAAGCCGCGCGTGCTCTGCACACCGAGTTCGGACTCGACAGCGGTCAGGCGTACAGCGCTCCGCTCCCTGAGCGGAAGTAGGCGATGGCCGCTCTGCGGCGCCGCCAGCACGTCCCCTGGAACGCGGCTGGTGATGCCAGTCGCCGTCTTGACGATTCCGACGATGTCGTTCGCGACACCGGTTGGGTGTTCAACAACGAAGTGGGTGGTCATCTCACATTGGCCGACTTCGTTCAATCGGGCGAACAGGAAGTGGGCGCGTACTTGCACTACTTCGGGGTCGATGCCGACGAAGCGCGTCGTTCGAGCCTCGTTGAGATCGGATCCGGAATCGGTCGAATGACCGCCGAATTCACCAAGCGCTTCCACCATGTGACGGCCTGCGACCTCGATGCGTCGTTCCTGCGGCAGTGCCTTCGTACTGTGACCGAGTTCGGTGAAGCCGATCGCCTGAGCACGTCGCACGTTTCCGATGGGCGGTCGCTGAACCTTCCTGATTCGAGTGCCGATGTGGTGTTCAGTTACATCACCTTGCAGCACTGCAACCGCGACGATGCTCTCGCGCTCACCCGTGAGGCTCTGCGTGTGGTGCGTCCCGGGGGTTTGATCATCCTCAACTACCGCACCTGGATTCCGCTCGACGCCGTGTTGTTTCCGGCCGGCGCGGTGGTGCGTGCTCTGTGGCGTGTTCCGGTTCTCGGTTCGGTGTTGGCCCGCCGTCGCTGGTCGACCCGTTTGGGCTGGCAGGCCAATCGCCTGGCGCCATCGGTGGTGTTGCAGCATCTGCGCACCCACCACGATCGACTCGTCGACTCGAGCCTGTGGTTTCGGACACCCCGGTCTCGTGCGACCGAGCCTGACGTGGCTATTCGGTCGTTCCATGGCATCGATCGCAGCCATTGGTGGTTAATCGCCCGTCGGGCCGACTGACGCCACAGTTAGCCTGCGCCCCATGCGCGTAGGTGTCGTTGGAGCAACTGGTCAGGTGGGCGCGGTCATGCGCACACTGCTCGCCGAGCGGAACTTCCCGATCGACGAGATTCGTTTCTTTGCCTCGGCCCGTTCGGCGGGTTCGTCGTTGCCGTGGAAGAACGGTTCGGTCGTTGTCGAAGATGCGGCTTCGGCCGATCCGAGTGGCCTCGACATCGCGTTGTTCTCTGCCGGTGCGTCGTCGTCGCGTGAACTGGCCCCGCGTTTCGCGGCCGCTGGCGTCACCGTGATCGACAACTCGTCGGCGTGGCGTATGGATCCCGAGGTTCCGCTGGTGGTGTCGGAGGTCAATCCAGCCGAAGTTCATCGCACGCCGAAGGGGATCATCGCCAACCCCAACTGCACCACCATGGCCGCCATGCCCGTTCTGAAGGTTCTCCACGACGAAGCCGATCTGCGTCGCATCGTCGTGAGCACGTATCAGGCCGTCTCGGGTGGCGGACTCGCGGGTGTCGACGAACTCGACAAGCAGGCTCGTGAAGTCACCGATGTCGCGCGCGATCTCACATTCGATGGTGATGCGGTCACGTTCCCGGCCCCGGCCAAGTTCGCCAAGCCCATCGCCTTCAACGTCTTGCCGTACGCGGGTAAGTACGTCGACGACGGTTCGTTCGAGACCGACGAAGAGCAGAAGTTGCGCAACGAGAGCCGCAAGATTCTCGCCATTCCCGATCTGAAGGTGTCGGGTACATGCGTGCGCGTCCCGGTGTACACGGGTCATTCGCTGAGCATTAACGCCGAGTTCGCCCGACCCATCGATGTGGCGCGAGCGACCGAGTTGTTGTCGAAGGCCCCTGGTGTGGTGGTTCTCGACGTCCCCACGCCCATCGAAGCCGCCGGCAAGGATCCGAGTTACGTCGGTCGTATCCGTCAGGACTCCTCGGTTGATGGCGGCCGCGGCCTCGTTCTGTTCGTGAGTAACGACAACTTGCGCAAGGGCGCCGCGCTCAACGCAGTTCAGATCGCCGAACTCTTCGTGAAGTGACCGCAATGGTCGGCACCCTCGTTCTACTCCGCCACGGTCAGAGCACTTGGAACGAGCTGAATCTGTTCACGGGTTGGCACGACGTTCCGCTGTCCGAACTCGGTCGATCCGAAGCATCACGGGCCGGCGTTGCCATGAAAGACGCGGGTTTGTGGTTCGACGTGGCGCACACGTCAGTTCTCGAACGCGCCGTTGTCACGTGCCATCTCGCGCTCGAATCGATGGGCCAGGTGTGGTTGCCGGTGCAGCGTTCGTGGCGCTTGAACGAACGGCACTACGGCGCGCTGCAGGGTCTCGACAAGAAGGCCACCACCGAGCGTCACGGTGCCGAGC
>VERK01000025.1 GCA_018882725.1 Actinomycetota bacterium
GACCTACACCGACTCCGAGGGTTGGGCAGTGTTCCGTCACTCGGTCGTGGTACCCGATTCGTTGTTCGATCTACCGCGCGTCGGTGTGTCGTTCGAAGTGAAGCCGAGCAAGTTGTTGCGCTGGTTCGGCCGCGGTCCACTCGAGAACATGCCGGATCGCTCGGCTGGAGCAATGGTCGACGTGTTCGAAGCGGCGCCCGATGATCTTCCGTACGTGGTTCCTCAGGAGTTTGGCCTACGGACCGACTGCCGTTGGCTCGAAGTCGTGTATTCGCCGACGCGGCGTTTGCGCATCGAAGCGATCGAACCTCAATCGCTCCACATGTCGGCCATCGGGTATCGCGATGCTGATCTTTTCGGTGCTGCCGACGTGACCGAGCTCGTTCGATCACCCAATCTGGTCGTGCATGTCGACGTGGCCCACCGCGGGGTTGGTACGGCCACCTGCGGCCCCGACGTCGACGAGCGATTCCGGATTCCGGCCGGCCGATACGACTTCGGCTACCGAATCAAGTTGATCGAGGGGCGCGCCTGACCTGAAGTTGGCGGTCGTCGGCCGTGAGGCACCGACCGGTCTCGAGATCGAACTTCCAACCGTGCAGCGTGCACACCAGAGTCGAACCGTCGAGTTCGCCGAACACCGTGAGATCGGCTCGCCGGTGTGGGCAGTAGCGCTCGACGATGTAGTCGCCGATTGTGATTTCGGTCGACGGCGGTGCCGGTGCGAGTCGTCGTATGGCTTCGTCTTCGGCTCGTTGCATCCGCTCGACCGAGAGTGATTTGAAGAAGTTGTAGAGGAACTCGTTGTATTCGGTGCGACGCCACGCCGTGAAGCGACACGACAAGAAGAGTTTGTCGCTCCAGTCGACCGCTTTGTTGGCGACCACGGTCTCCACCAGCCTTCGATCGATGTCGAAACGGAAGCCGTGATCTTCTCCGTTGAAGGGTCGCACCCGCCCGTTGGGGAAGTCGATAAGAATCTCGAGATCACCGGCGCGCAGAAGACAGGCCGCGCCGATGGCCGAACGCAACGTGGGTGCCATGACCATGAGTGGCTCCCACCAACGTGAGAGCGTTCCCACCAGATCGGTGGTTGGCTTGGCCCACGACTCCTTGTGTTCGGTGAGCCACCCGCTCCAGTCAGCTTGGTAGTCGAGCAGGTAGTCGCGTTTGTTGGCGAAAATCGACTTGACCTCGTCATCGGTCATCGGGTGTCGAACCGACGCGTGATGATCGTCGAGGGTGATGGTGGTTCCCGGGACGTTGAGGATGCCGTGGTGCTGATTATCGGAAAGACGACGGAGGAACTCGGTCTGGTCGGGGAAGATCGACAACTCATCGCCATCGATCACGTTGAAACCGAAGAGGTCGGGATCGAGGAAACAGGGCGGTCCGGCCGACGGCACGACCGAGCGGGCACCGATCGCTTCGACGTAGCGCAACGCCCGTGCGAACTGACTCTCGACCTTGTTGCTGATGAGCGAGCGTTTACGCGCAACCGGTTCGTCGTAGACCATTGGATACCAAATGGCTCCCGAGAACTGCAGCCAGTGAAGGTCGACCGGACCGTGCGAACGAAGAGCGTTCAGATCGCTCGTGCGGCAATCGTTCTGATCGACGAGGCGATGCACGCCATCGGACACGACGAGGGCCGAATCGCCGCCGGGTCCGTCGGCGATGGCCGTTTCGACGTGAATGGCCACCGTGAGTCCGTCGCCCAGGTCGGTTTCCTCGCCGTTCTTGGTGCGGACGAACTCATTGAATCCGAGTGAGCGCAGTCGTCGTTCGAGTTCCTGGGTCGGAAAGTCGGGAAGAAGGATCGGCGTCACACGCGGAACGTTCTCGACCAGCCACTGTTCGTCGAGGTGATCGCCATGGAGATGTGAGATGTAGAGAAAAGATGGACGACGGATGCCGTCGGCGACGGAACGGGGGAGTCGATCGTTGCGTGGGAACGGAAACCACGAGCCGAAGAACGCCGGATTGAACCACGGATCGCACAGGATCGAACCCTGGCGAGTCTCGATCAGAATTCCGGCATGGCCGATGGATGTCGCGCGCACGGCAATTGCTCGTCAGTGCTTGTTGCTCACGGGGTGGGCGGATCTTTGTGCACGGTGCCCGCGCGCGACACGTGTTCGGTCCACTTCGCCCCGTCCCAGTAGCGGTAGTCGTACCGACCAGCCGGATCCTTGTACCAGTCAGCGGGAACCGTCGGTGTGGCTGCCGGTGATGTCACCGTCGCCGGTGTCGATGTGGGTGTCGCCGAGGGTGTCGCTGTCTGGATCGATGCGGGTGTGGGATTCGTGTTCGTGACCGCGTCGCGGCTGAGGAATGCGATGACTTCGGAACCATCGCGAACCGACACGATGGAGACGACGGCCCAACCATCGGCTGACTTGGCGGTGAGCGTGGAAGCGAGCGTGTCGCTGTCGAAGGCCGACACCTTGACCGATGCGAATTCCTTCATGAGGCGAGTGTACCGATGAGCCGATGATGCCCTTCGGCAGGATCAGGTCTCGGTGTTCGTTCCTTCGGTGGCCACGAGATCGCGGGCCTGGGCGTCGTCTGGTCGACCGTCATAGATGAGTCGTCCGTCACGCAGCGCGATGAGACGATCGACGCGCGCGACGAATCCGAGTTCGTGGGTGGCCACGATGGCCGTGGCGTCACCGATGTCGTCGAGCAAGGCGAGCAGTGCGTCTTTGCCAGTGGCATCGAGTCCGACGAACGGCTCGTCGACGAGGAGCACATCGAAGGGACGGATGAACGCGAGTGCGATTCCGGCCTTCTGCTTGAGGCCACGACTGAAACGCGATGGGAGATCGTCGGCGCGTTCGGCAATGCCGAGGCGTTCGAGCAACTGGGTGCCGATTCGCTGCCAGTCGCCGACGTCGTGCATGCGCGCCACGTACTCGAGGTGTTCCCACACCGACAGGTCGTCGTAGAACACGGGCGTGTCGGCCAGATAGCTCACGTGACGTCGCGCCTCGAGTGAGCCGGGCTGGTGTCCGTGGATCTCGATCGAACCCCCCGTCGCGTCGAGGAGACCAGCGGCGATCCGCAGGAGCGTGGTTTTGCCCGATCCGTTGTGACCGATGAGGGCCACCTTGCTGCTCGCATCGATGGTGAGTGAGAGCGGATGCAGCACCGGACCGTCGCCGTAATCCTTGGTGACACCGCGTGTCGTGAACGCGGCACGTTCTACCTCTGTGCTCTGTGATTCGGCCGACGGCGGACGAGGGTGACGATTGCTCGAAGTCATGACTGGGTTCTCATTGTGTCCGGCTCTGTTGGGGTTGACGGCTTTCCTTGGCGGCGTTGGCGATCCAGGCGCTGATCGCATCGCGTCGATGTATCCACGCAGCGACGAGCCCAACCATCAAAATGATCGCGATGCTGGCCCGCAGTGCGGCTGCTTCGGGCCCGTTGCCACTCTCGATGGCGTGACCGGCCAATGCGAACGGAACATGACCGACAGTGGTGAGAGCAACCGGCCAGATCGCCTTGAGCACGCTCATCGTTCCGGCAACTTCGGGTGGCATGAGGTTGTTCTGAGCAGTCGATGTCAACGGATCGGGAGCACCCGACACGATGTTGATGGCGGCGCCGGCCAATCCGGCCAGAACGGCCGGAACCACCGCGATCAGAACGACCATCGTGTGGTCGGGTGCGAGAATCGATGAGGTGGCGGCGAAGACGACCGCGCAGGGGATGCTTGTCGCAACCGATGCGTACGTGAGTTTGAGATACGACGGACCGCGCTCGACGGGTAGCGAGTCGGTTCGCTCTCCGTGATCGATTTCCTGGGCCAGTGGCTCGAGCAGTTCGAGACCGACGATGAAACTGAGCAGCCCTGAAGCGACCACGAGTGGCGTCGAACCGTCGATGACGGCAGCAGCCGCGGCTCCGCTGGTGGCCGACAACATCACGATGCGCAGAACACGAGTGACCGGATAGCGAGCGATGCCGTGGATGGTGCGTCGCCACTCGGCCGACCCACGACCAGCTCTCGACAGTCGTAACCAGGGCCGGCGTCGACTTTGTTCGTGGGCGAGCTGTCGACGCAGAAGCATCACGGTTCGCAGATCTTGCATCGTGACGGCGAACCGCAGCTGAGTCACGAGTGCCGAACGACGTGAGAGTGCCTCGAGAGACTGTCGCCCGATCGTCGCGACACCGACCACCAGAAGAGTGAGGGCAACCGCGAGACCGATCAGTTCGATCGGTCGTGTGCGCTCGCCCCACAACCCGAGTCCACCGATCGAATCAGCCGGACCGAAGGCCCTGGTCGGAGCGGTGACGGCTTGCCATCCGACGAGTCCGAATCCGATCACGGTGGCAATCGACTGTCGTAGACGAATGGCGTGAGCGATGAAGGCGGTCGCGACGAACAACGACCCGACACCGAGGCCCCACAGCGCGCCTCCGGCGGCCCAGGCGATCTCCGAACCCGGAAAGCGTCGACCCGCGAGCTGCCCGGCGAAGGCACCGATTGCAGTCGCGGCGAACACGATCGTTCGCATGCGCTGTACGGCCGGACGCCGTAGCGCTCGAGCGCGGTCGATGGGTGCGAGAAGTGCGTGTCGCACATCGGCCTCTTCGAGAGCCAGTGGTCCGCCCCGACTTCCCGAACGCAGTCCGAACGTGATGGCAAGCACTGCGGCCAGACCGAGCCAACCGGGCCCGAATCGCTCGACATCGGTGATGAAGTTCGACGAGGCCGGTTCACCAGCCACCAAGTCGGAGACGAAGAGAATGCCTCCGCCGTACATGAACGCGGCGAGATACACGCGATACAGGGCCTCGAACCACTCGACTTCGGCCAACCGTCGACGCTGTCGAGTGCGGCGCAGTTCGACCAGGGCCCGGAACGACGCGCGGTGTGCAGTGCGTGGGTCGCGGTGCCGACCGTGATCGGGTGTGACGGGTCCGGTCTCGGCATCGTTGCTCGGGTCGGCCGACCAGCCCGACCACGAAGCCACGAACAACTTGGGAGGAGCGAATCCGGCGTGTTCCATGGCCAGCACGTTCAGACAGGCCGAGACTCCAGAACCGCAGTACGCGATCACCTCGGTGGCACCGTCGACGCAGAGCGCCGAGTAGTGACGACGCAGTTCGGCGATCGAACGCAACCTTCCGCTGTCGAGGACGTCCGACCACGGAGCGTTGTACGCGCCCGGAATGTGGCCGAAGCGACTGTCGACCGGGTTCGAGTCGCCGCGAAACCGCTCGGCCGACCGTGCGTCGATGAGCACCGCGCGGGACGTCGTCGCCGATCGCACTTCGTCGATGGACGCGAGACGTTCGTTCGGCCAGTTGACCGGGGTGAACTGCGCGGTCGAATCGATCGATGCCGCGCCCTTGTCCACCTCGTCGGGGTGAGCCGCGAGCCAGGCGGCGAATCCGCCGTCGAGGAGCGAGGCCGCGCAGCCGAGCAGGCGCAGCATCACGACCAGTCGTCCGGCCGTCATGCCACCGGTGTCGTCATAGGCAACAACCCAAGTGTCGTTCCCGATGCCGACCTCACTCATGGAGCGAGCGAAGTCGTCGGGTGTGGGAAGCGGATGACGCCCATCGGTGGGTGCACCGTGACCAGCGAGGTGACGATCGATGTCGACGAATACCGCGCCGGGAACGTGGCCGGCCTCGAAAGCAGCTCGGCCATCGCGTCCGTCGAGGTACCAGCGGACGTCGGCGACGACGATACGAGCCCCCAGGTTGCGTAGTCGATCGAACTCGGCGAACGAGATGACGGGACCCGGAGTCGAGCCGGAGGACGCAGCCATGGCGACTGCCATCTTTCCACTCCGAGCCGTCATACTGGAACCAATGGACGTTCGTGCCATGGAATCGTTCACGTCGTTGCTCGCGATCATCGCCGCGAGTGGTGCGGTCGTTCTCGTGTTCGCGCGAGCGATCTCGTCGTCGTGGACTCCGGCCGCCGACTTCGTTCGTTCCGTTCACTCAGTCTCGACATGGCTGGCTTGGCTGGTGGCGGCCGTGGCCACTGCTGGTTCGCTCTACTTCAGTGAAGTGGCCGACTACGTGCCCTGTCGTCTCTGTTGGTTCCAGCGAATCTGTATGTACCCCCTGGCTGGCATTCTCCTCGTGGGTGCTTTGCGGCGTGATCGCGCGGTGAGGTGGTATGCAGTGCCGTTGCTCGTTGCCGGTGCCGTGCTGTCGTCGTATCACTACCTGATCGAATGGCGGCCATCGCTCGACGGCGGAGCCTGCACCGTCGGGCCGTCGTGCACTGACGTGTGGTTCCGTAGTTACGGCTTCGTGACCCTGGCGTTCATGGCCCTGGCTGGCTTCGCGGCGATTGCTGCTTTGTTGTTCGTCACACCCGTTGTCGACCGCGGCGACAGGCAAGAAGACTGATCGAAGAGAGCGGAGGATTTCGTGGGCGGAGAAGCGAAGAACGAGTCGTCGATGTCGAAGTCGACCAAACTCGTCATCGGATCGGTCGTTCTTGCGGTGGTTGTCGCATTGATCGTGGCCATTGCCACGAGTGGCGGGTCATCCGACAGTTCATCGAGTAATGGCGTCTCCGATAGTTCGAGTGCGGTGACCGCCCCAGGTGCGGCTTCCGAAGTTGCGGCGGCCGAGAATCAACCGGTCACGATCGAAGGTCAGATTCTCGACCCGCTCGGTGACCCGTCGGCCGATTCGGCCATTGGTGCTCCTGCTCCGTTGCTGCGCGGTTACTCGTTCGACGGACGCCCGGTGTCAATCGAACCTGGTGACGGTCGGTCGTACATGGTGGTGTTCCTCGCGCACTGGTGTCCGCACTGCAACGCCGAAGTGCCGCGTCTCATCGAATGGAAGAACATGGGCATGACGCCCGACGGCCTCGAGGTCGTCGGCGTGAGTACGGGTGTGGCGGCCGATCGACCCAACTACCCGCCGTCCGAATGGATCGTCGAGAAGAAGTGGCCCTGGACAGTGATGGCTGACTCGGTCACGCAGGACGCGGCGATGGCGTACGGCGTCAGTGGCTATCCGTTCTTCACGATCATCGGTACCGACGGCACCGTGAAACTGCGCGCGTCGGGTGAAAAGAGCATCGAGGAGATCGACGCTCTGGTGGATGCGGCGCTGGCCGGCTAGCCACCCTCTACGGTGGGCTCGTGGATCTCGCCGAACTTCAGAGAATCATCGAGCTCACCTACGGAGACCGTGATCGTGCTCGCGGTGTTCCGTCCACAGTGGCCTGGTTGGCCGAAGAGATGGGTGAACTGGCGCAAGCGGTCAGAAAGGGCGATCGTTCGTCGCAGATGCACGAATTCGGCGACGTTCTGGCCTGGGTAGCGAGCCTGGCCAATCAGATGGACATCGATCTCACCGAAGCGATCGAGCGATATGCCGCCGGATGTCCGCGTTGTCACGCGACTCCGTGCGCGTGTGCGTGATCGCGCCCTCTCGACGCGCTCGCTGATCGAACTACTGTGCCGAGGGTGAGTTTCGATCCTTCGACCTACGGTTTCGACCGCTTCCTCCGCTACGACGACATGGTCGCCTGGCTCGAGCAGGTGGCCGCACAGAACCCGCACCTCATCGATCTCGACACCTACGGCCACTCGTATCAGGGTCGCAAGTTGTGGATCGTCGCCATCACCGACAAGTCGACGGGTGATCACGACACGAAACCGGCCCATTGGGTGGACGCCAATATCCATGCGGTCGAAGTCACCGGTGGTGTGGCCGCTCTCCATCTGATCGACCATCTGGTGCGCGGTCACCGAGCCGGCGATTCGAGAGTGACTACGGCACTGGCGCGCCGAACGTTCTACGTCGTGCCGCGAGTGAATCCCGATGGTGTCGAGGCGGCATTGGCTGATCGTCCGTCGTTCCATCGGTCGAGTGTGCGCTCGTGGCCATTCACCGACGGCCATCGTTGGCCTGGTCTCCACCCCGAAGACATCGACGGTGATGGACGCATTCGTACGATGCGAATCCGCGACGAGCACGGTGCATGGGTCGAACATCCCGACGACGCGCGCGTGATGATGCCGGTACCTCTCGACGGAGAGACCGATCGTCCGCGCTATCGGCTTCTGACCGAAGGTCGGATCGTCGACCACGATGGATTCACGGTACCGACCCCGCGTGACCCGTCGGGGCTCGACCTGAATCGCAACTTTCCGGCCGGTTGGTCGACAGGAGTGCTGGGCTCGGGTGATCACCCCATGTCCGAACCGGAGATCGACGCGCTCGTTCGCGCCGTTCGTGCGCGACCGAACGTGTGTGGTTACAACGCGTTCCACACATTCGGCGGTGTGTTGTTGCGTCCGAGTAGCACCAAACCCGACTCGTCGTTGCCACCCGCCGACGTGTGGGTCTGGAACGAACTCGGACGGCGCGGTACCGAACTCACCGAATACAAGGTGCATTCGGTGTACGAAGACTTCACGTGGGACAAGTCCGATGTGATGAGTGGAGCAGCCGACGACTGGGCCTACGAACATCTCGGGGTCTTTTCCTGGACCACCGAGTTCTGGGACGCGATCCATCACGCCACCGGCGAACGCGCCCACACGTTCATCTGGTACGAGGGTCCGACGACCGCTCAGGAATTGGCGGTGGCCAAGTGGAGCGATCAGAACGCTCCCGGTTCGTACGTGGGCTGGACTCCGTTCGAGCATCCTGAACTCGGGACCATCGAAATCGGTGGATGCGATTTCTTCTCGGTGTGGACCAACCCGCCCTTGTCGATGCTGCGCAAGGAGATCGAACCTCACGCCGAATTCGCCGTGTTCCAGGCCCTGGCCGCACCATGTCTGGAGATCACCAAGTTCGAGGCCGAGTCACTCGGCAGCAACACCTGGCGAGTGCGTCTCGGTGTCTCGAACACTGGTTGGCTCCCCACGGATGTGAGCGCTTGGGCTCGCAAGAACAACCTCGTGTTGCCCATCACAGCCGAGGTCGACATCGACAACGGTTCGGTCGTCGGCTCGCCGGCCAAAGTGAAGCTCGGTCAACTCGACGGTCGGATGTCGTTCCGTCTGAACGGTGGCGCGATGTCGGACGGAACTCCTGATCGGACGCTCCACGAGTGGGTCGTATCCGCTCCGGTCGGAGCGAATGTGAGCGTGAGCGTTGTTCACCAGCGCACGGGCCGTGTGACGGCGAAACTCGTTCTCGGCTGATCCGATGACCGATCAACTCGACTTCGACGACGAGTTCGATGATGAACTCGACGATGAACTCGATGACGACGACGTACCGGAGCCGTCGGCGAACACCACGTACTCCATTTCCGAACTGGCTTCGGCCATCAACGGAGTCCTCGAAGACGGATTCGACGAAGGTGTGTGGGTGTGGGGTGAGATCTCCAGTGTCTCGGTGAAAGGCGGTCACACCTACTTCACCCTCGTGGAAGATCTGGGTGGCGGTAAGCGCGCCCAGTTGAACGTCAATCTGTGGGCCGGCGTGCTTCAGCGCATCCGACCGGTGCTGAAGTCGAGCGGTCTGGCCATTCAGAACGGTCTTCGAGTTCGCGTGCGGGGCGAACTCGACTTCTACGCGCCGTTCGGCAAGTTGTCACTCACGATGCAGGAGATCGACCCGCGCTTCACGTTGGGTGACATCGCCCTTCAGCGCGAAGAACTCGTACGCAAGCTCAAGGAGTCGGGTCTGTACGACGCCAACCGACGACTCGAACTGCCCACGGTTCCTTTCCGTATCGGCCTGGTGACGAGTTGGGGGACCGCCGCCTGGGCCGACTTCACGAAGGAGATCGAGGGGAGCGGACTCGGATTCACGGTGTCGGTGGTCGACGTGCGCGTCCAGGGCGACTCGGCAGTGCGCGAAGTGTCGAACGCCATTCGCTATCTGTCGCGACGTGGTGACATCGATGTGATCGCGGTCGTTCGCGGTGGCGGAAGCAAGGCCGAGTTGGCCACGTTCGACGCCGAACCGATCGTGGACTCGATCGTCACATCGTCGGTTCCGGTGTTCGTGGGGGTGGGCCACGAGATCGACACCAGTGTTGCCGACGAAGTTGCCTATCGCCGCTACAAGACTCCGACGGCATGTGCGGCTGGCTTGGTGGAGCGAGTGCGCGAGTTCGTGACGAGTTCCGAGGAAATGTGGGAAGCCATCGCGCGAGCCACGACCGACTTGCTGAACGACGCCAACGTCGAGTTGGTGGAAACCGCACACTTGTTGGCGAGCCGTACCCGCACGGCAGTGGCGCGAGCCGAAGAGCGTCTCGAGTACCGGAGCCAGCGGCTCGGCACCGCCGCAAGGAGTCGCCTCGACAACGCCGACACCGCACTCGTCTCACGCGCTGAGCGACTGAGGTTGCTCGATCCTCGCCGCATCATGGAACGCGGTTGGTCGATCACTCGATCCGCCGATGGTCGCGCTCTGCGATCGGTGGCCGAAGTCGGACGTGGTGATCGAATCGTCACCCAGATGGTCGATGGCGTGGTCACCAGCACCGTCGACGAGATCTCCCCGGAAACACGGAAGTAGAGTCATCGCAATGGCCAAAAGAAGTGATTCGGAAGTCGGTTACGCCGATGCGCTGGCCGAGCTCGAGCGCATCCTCTCCGAACTCGAGGCTGCCGACGTCGATGTCGATGTCTTGGCCGAGAAGGTGGCTCGCGCCTCCGAACTGATCCGCTTGTGCCGTGACCGAATCGGCAACGCGAAACTGCAGATCGACAAAGTGGTCGCTGGTCTCGAAGACTGAGCGACCCGTAGCCTGATCTCGTGACGACCGCGCCTCCCTCTCTGTCGGTCATCGCGCGTCGCGTCGAGACGCGGATCGACGAAGTGTTGCGAGCCGAAGAATCTCGGTGGTCGGAGTTCGACTCCGACTTGGTGTCGCCGGTCGCTGAGATTCGCCGTTTGATCGTTGCTGGCGGCAAGCGCCTGCGTCCGGCGTTCTGCTTCTGGGGTCACGAAGGGGCCGGTGGCATCGACGAGCAACGAGCCATTGACGCCGGGGCCGCGCTCGAACTGCTGCACGCATTCGCGCTCTTTCACGACGACGTGATGGACGGATCCACGAGTCGTCGGGGCGAGCCGGTGACACACATGGTGTTCGCCGACGAACACCGCGCTGCTGGAAGCAGTGGAGAGGCTCGTCGTTACGGAGAAGGTATCGCGATCCTGGTGGGCGATCTGGCGTTCGTGTTCAGCGATCGGTTGCTCGACGGTGCATCCGATCGCGCACGCAGCATCTGGCACGAATTGCGAATCGAACTGAACGTCGGCCAGATCCTCGACCTCGTGGGTTCGGCGCGGCACGAACGTCGCCGCCACAAGGCCGAGCGCATCTGTCGCTACAAGAGTGGCAAGTACACGATCGAGCGCCCGCTTCATCTCGGCGCCATGCTGGCCGCTCCCGAACGTCACGACGAGTTGATCCCGCGTTTGAGTGCGTACGGACTTCCTCTCGGTGACGCGTTCCAGATGCGCGACGACGTGATGGGTGCGTTCGGCGAGTCGGCGGTGACGGGCAAGCCGGTGGGTGACGATCTTCGCGAGGGAAAGCCCACGCCGTTGCTCGCTATCGCGGTCGAGCGAGCCACCGACGCCCAACGAGCCATTCTCGATCGAGTCGGCCGGGACAAACTCGATGCTGATCAAGTGCGCCGTGTGCAGGACGTGATCGTCGAGTGCGGAGCGCTCGAACAGATGGAAGCCACCATCGCCCGGTTGGCCGACCAGGCCGTGGCCGCTCTCGATCACGTCGACCTCTCGGGTCGCTCGCGTGGAGAACTGATCGCATTGGCCGAATTCGTGACGCGCCGTCAAACCTGAGAATCGATCCAATACGCTGATCTCATGCGCGCGAGGTCGATGTCGATCGTGATCGGACTGCTGGCGTTGTCGGCCTGCGGTGGCGACGACACCGCCGGTGTCGATTCACTTCCGCTTCTCACGGCCGCACCCGCGACGGCCGCACCGTCGGCCGAATCGACCACCACCTTGCCCGCGGTCGAGGAGTTCTACACCATCCAGCAGGGCGACACTTTGTTCGGTATCGCCAAGTCATTCGGCGTGACCCTCGAGGATCTGATCGCCTTCAACGGCATCACCGATCCCGATGCGATCGAGGCTGGTCAGCGTCTGAAGATTCCGCCGGTGGGTGTGAGCATTCCCACCGTGGCTCCGTCGACCACCACGACCACTACTCCGTGACCCCCTCGAAGTGAGTCCGTAGACTGACGCCATGTCCGCCGGCTCGACTTTCTGGCCCAATCAGGATCACTGGTCGGTCAAGATCCCGCTGCACACCCCGCACCCGCGTCTGAAGGTGCTCGATGAGACGGGCTTCGTTCAGTTGAGCCCCATGCCCGTCGATGTTCCGTCGTCCGAGTGGGAGCACCTCGAGTACATGGACTGGAAGAGCGGTGGCGACACCAACTTCGCGCCGCTCGCGTCTGCTGACGGTCAACTCGACTGTCGCGGTTTCTGGGACAAGGGTAAGACCGACAAAGACGCGCTCTGGACCTCGAACGCCGAGATGGCACCGACCCTGCGCCGGTACGTCGACTCGGTGGGCGCCAACTTCGGTCGTGTTCGCATCATCAAACTCGAACCTCAGGATCGCGACACCGCGATCCGGTCGATTCACCGCGACGACAACAATCGCTTCAATCCCGACAACGAGGGTTGGGTCGTGCGGTCGTGGGTCGAACTGACCCACCAGCCCGACAGTTACATGCTGTTGATGGACAACGACGCCGACGGATTGCCCGACCGTTCGACCGAGCGTCGCATCCCGTTGTCGCGCGGTGCACGATTCGTGGTCGACACGCAGCGTCTGTGGCACGTGGTCGTGCATCCGCACAACGTGGCTCGCTACGCACTCATCACCAGTTTCGAGAGCGGTCCGCAACTCGAGCGGTGGATCGACTCCCAGTTGCCCGTCGGCGTCTGAGCTTCAGCGCCGGCCAGCGGCGGCCAGTTCGGCGATGTCGCGCATGATCCGGCTGAGTTCGAAATCCTTGGGCGTGTACACGGCGGCGACTCCAGCCGAGAGCAACCGGGGGCGATCGTCCTCGGGGATGATGCCGCCGACGACCACCGGCGACGCAACGCCTTCTTTGCGCAAGTGCTCGATGACAGCGGGAACCAGTGACAGGTGCGAACCCGACAGAATCGACAAGCCGATCACATCGGGGTCCTCGTCACGCGCGCTGGCGGCGATTTGCTCGGGTGTGAGTCGGATGCCGGAGTAGATCACTTCCATGCCAGCGTCACGCGCCGCCACTGCGATCTGTTCCGCACCGTTGGAGTGACCGTCGAGACCGGGCTTGGCCACCAGCAGTTTGGGTGGTCCGCCCGGAATCGTGCGCACGAACTCGGCGACGCCAGCCAGTTCACCCGATCGCTTGCCCACTGCGGCCGCGACACCCGTGGGAGCGCGGAACTCGCCGAACACGTCGCGCAGTACACCGGCCCATTCGCCGGTGGTACCGCCGGCCTTGGCCAATGCGATGGACGGCTCCATGATGTTGGTGCCGTCGTTGGCGGCCCGACGCAGTTCGTCGAGGGCCTTGGCAACGGCCTGATTGTCGCGTTGACGGCGCCACGCGTCGACGTCGTCGATCGTTTCGCGTTCAACCGCGGGATCGACCTTGACGATCTTTCCTTCGCCGGTGAGGGGAGAGTTCTCCGACTCGGTGTACGAGTTCACGCCAACGACTACTTGTTCGCCGGCTTCGATTCGGCGAGTGCGCTCGGCCATCGACTTCACGAGTCGACCCTTCAACACGTCGACTGCTTCGAACGCACCCCCGAGCGAGAGAACCTCTTCGAATTCGGCCCACGCCGCGTCGCGGATTTCGGCGGTTCGCGCCTCGACCACTTTTGATCCGTCGAAGATGTCGCCGTACTCGAGCAAGTCGGTTTCAAACGCGAGCACCTGCTGCATGCGCAGGCTCCACTGCTGATCCCATGGTGTGGGCAGACCCAAAGCCTCGTTCCAGGCCGGCAACTGAATGGAGCGGGCGCGAGCGCGCTTCGACAAACTGACCGCGAGCATCTCGAGAACGATGCGCTGCACGTTGTTCTCGGGCTGGGCCTCGGTGAGGCCCAGCGAGTTGACCTGCACTCCGTAGCGGAAGCGGCGTGCCTTCTCGTCGGTGACGTTGTACCGCTCACGACCGATGCGATCCCAGAGTTCGGTGAAGGCCCGCATCTTGCAGATCTCTTCCACGAACCGGATGCCGGCGTTCACGAAGAACGATATGGAGCCGAAGACCTGATCGAACTGCTCGGGCGGAACCTGCCCGGAGTCGCGCACGGCATCGAGAACGCCGACAGCCGTGGCCAGCGAGTAAGCGATCTCCTGAACCGGCGTCGCTCCGGCTTCCTGGAGGTGGTACGAGCACACGTTCATGGGATTCCACTTGGGTGTGTTGTTCGCGCACCACGCGACCATGTCGACGATGAGTCGGCGCGAAGGAATGGGCGGGTAGATGTACGTACCGCGCGAGAGGTATTCCTTGACGATGTCGTTCTGAGTGGTACCTCGCAACGCTGCCCGCGGAACCCCTTGATCTTCGGCGTTGGCGACATACAACGCGAGCAACCAGGCGGCCGTCGCGTTGATGGTCATCGACGTGTTCATCTGACCGGGCGGAATGCCGTCGAGCAGAGTGCGCATGTGGCCGAGGTGGGCGACCGGAACGCCGACTTTGCCGACTTCACCCGCGGCCATGGGCGAGTCGGGGTCGTAGCCGGTCTGTGTTGGCAGATCGAACGCGATGGAGAGCCCCGTCTGACCCTTGGCGAGGTTCGTGCGGTACAGCTCGTTCGACGCCTTGGCCGTGGAGTGACCCGAGTAGGTCCGCATCAGCCACGGTTCGTCGCGGCGCGCCGGGTCGGGTCGTTCAGCCATGGGTCTCAGTCTGTCGCCCGTTCGGGTCGTTCACAGCCTCGGACAGCATTTCGAGATAGCGCGGGCGTGGCACCGAGATGGCCCCGAGCGATGCCAGGTGCGGCGTGGACCATTGAACATCGAACAACGAGAAGCCTCCGGCTCGCAGGAGGTCGACCAGTGCCACCAACGCCACTTTCGACGCATCGGTGGCCCGGTGGAACATGCTTTCTCCGGCGAAGAATCGTCGAATGCGCACTCCGTACACGCCACCCA
>VERK01000221.1 GCA_018882725.1 Actinomycetota bacterium
GTTTGGCCTCGGCGCGGGTGGGCGCGTTGGTCATCGGGTCCTGGCCGCTCTGCGTCTTCGGGAAGGCGATCACTTCGCGGATGTTCTCTTCGCCGGCGAGGATGGCCACCAATCGATCGAGACCGAACGCGAAACCGCCGTGAGGCGGCGCACCGAACGTGAACGGTTTGAGGAAGAAGCCGAACTTGCGGTTGGCCTCTTCATCGGAGATGCCCAAGGCGGTGAACACCTTGCGCTGCATCTCGGGCTCGTGAATACGGATCGAACCCGATCCGAGCTCCCATCCGTTCAGGACGAGGTCGTAGGCCATGGCCCGCACCGACAAGGGGTCGGTCTCGAATTTGTCGAGGTCGTCGGGATGGGGTCGACAGAACGGATGGTGTCCGGGCTTGGGCCGACCAGTCTCTTTGTCGACACCCACGAACAACGGGAACTCGACCACCCACACGTAGCGGTACGGACCCTGATGCACGGGCGGACGGCCGAGATCGTTGCGCAGCTGGCCGAGGACCTCACACGTGGTCATCCACTCGTCGGCCACGATCAGCACGAGATCACCCGGTTGGGCCGCCACGGCCGCGACGAGGGCCGACTGCTCAGTTGCCGACAGGAACTTGGCCACGGGTGAATCGAGGCTGCCGTCGGCGGCGACCTTCAGCCACACGAGACCCTTGGCTCCCATCTTCTTGGCCTTGTCGGTGAGCGCGTCGAGTTTGTTGCGACCGAACTCGTCGGCCCGACCGGGAGCGCAGATGCCCTTGATCGAGGCGGCACCAGCGAAAGCCTTGAACTCGGTGCTGGCGAAGATCGGGGTGAGTTCGACGAGTTCCATGCCGAAACGCAGATCGGGTTTGTCGACGCCGTAGCGATCCATGGCCTCGCGCCAGGTGATGCGATCGATCGTGGGCGGACGTTCGCCGGTCACGGCCTCGGCGGCCGACAGAACCGCTTCGCTGATGGCCGCGAGCACGTCGTCCTGGGTGACGAAACTCATCTCAGCGTCGAGTTGCATGAATTCGTATTGGCGATCGGCGCGCAAGTCTTCGTCGCGCAGACAACGAGCGATCTGGTAGTAGCGGTCGATGCCAGCCACCATGAGCAACTGCTTGAACAACTGCGGACTCTGCGGCAACGCGTAGAACGAACCGGGTTCCTTGCGCGACGGCACGAGGAACTCACGGGCGCCTTCCGGAGTGGACGGCACCAACATCGGTGTCTCGACTTCCACGAAACCTTGGCGCTCCATCGCGGCGCGCACGGCCGAGTTGACTTTGGCTCGTACGCGAATATTGCGCTGCATACGCTCGCGACGGATGTCGAGGTAGCGATACTGCAACCGAACGTTCTCGTCCACGTCGTCGGCCCGCGCGTCGATGGGGAACGGAGGCGGGTCGGCCGAGCGGAGAACTTCGACGGTGCAATCGCCGATCTCGATCTCGCCGGTCGCCAGATTGGCGTTGACGGTGCCAGCCGGCCGGGCCCGCACGGTTCCAGTGATGCGCGCCACGTATTCGCTGCGCAAGTCGACGCCATCGTCGATGACGCACTGCACGATTCCCGAGTAGTCGCGTAGGTCGACGAAAGCCAACTTGTCGCCGTGTTCGCGGCGCTTGGCGATCCAGCCGCACAGGCTCACGGTTCGACCGATGTGGTCGGACCGCAATTCACCGCACAGGTGTGTTCGCAAGGTGGTCTGGGAGGGATTGACGCTCATTGGCTTTCCTTGGGGGTGGGAGATGTTTCGGCGCGAACGGCGCGCAGCACGTTGTCGAGAAGAGTCGATCGGGTCACGGTGAACTGTTCGCCACCGTTCATGGGACGAATGACCGCTTGCTGGTTCGCGCGTTCGTCGGTGCCGATGATCACGGCCACGCGCGCGTTGCTGCGATCGGCCGCCTTCATCTGGCTCTTCATCGATCGATTGTCGTAGGCGCGGTCGGCCCGGAGTCCGGCCGCGCGGAATTGATCGGTGAGGACAGTGGCCTCGAGTCCTCCGGTCGTGTCGATCACGAAGACGTCGACTGATGACGGTGCAGCAGCGAAGACCCCTTCGTCGTCACACGCCAGCAGGGTGCGATCGAGACCGAGCGCGAATCCGATTCCGGGTGTGGCGGGACCGCCGAGGTCTTCGACCAGTCCGTCGTAACGGCCTCCTCCCCCGAGTGCGTTCTGGGCCGAATCGAGAGTTCCACCGGCGTATTCGAACGTCGTGAACCGGTAGTAGTCGAGACCGCGGACGAGGCGTTCGTCTCGGGTGTAGGGAATACCGAGTGCATCGAGTCCGGCCCGAACCAGGTCGAAGTGCTCGGAGGCGGCGACGCTGTAGAAGTCGTCGATTCGAGGGGCCGACTTCAGAACGTCGGCGTCTTCGGCGCGCTTCGAATCGAGAACCCGCAGTGGATTGCGCCCGAGTGTCGCGCGCGTCTCTTCGGCCAGCTCGGACGAACGAGCGGTGAAGTGCTGGCGCAGCGCCTCGGTGTAACGCTGACGGTCGGTTGGTTCACCAAGGCTGTTGAGCCTCAGAGTCACCTTCTGCAGACCGAGCGACTGGAAGAAGCGCCAGCCGAGGGCGATGACTTCGACGTCGACCGCTGGATCGGTGGGACCCAGAACCTCGATACCCACCTGATCGAACTGCCGGTAGCGGCCACGCTGAGGCTTCTCGTAGCGGAAGTTCGGTCCGCTGTACCAGGCCTTCCACGGAAGGGTCGGGCGATGCTGTACGTATGCGCGGCACACGCTGGCGGTCTGTTCGGGGCGCAGGGCCACGTGGCGATCGCCTTTGTCGACGAAGTCGTACATCTCCTTGGTGACCACATCGGTGGCCTCACCCACCCGGCTGAAGACACCGATGTCCTCGAGGAGCGGAGGAATGATCTGCTCGTAACCAGCGGCTTCGACCGTGTCGGCGAAGACCTGCACGAATCGCCGCCAGCGGGCCGATTCGGGAGCCAGGATGTCGCGCATCCCGGGGCTGGTCTGGAATTCGGGCACCCCACGAGGCTACCGGTCGGCCCCGACGGGCTCGGAGACGTTTGCCGCTCCCCGACCGGTCAGTTCGCGGCGGTCTTTTGAACCACGCGGTACGCGTCGTAGACCGCGTCGATCTTCTTGATGGTGCGGATGACGCTGTCGAGGTGGCTCGGGTCGGCCAACTCGAATTCGAAGCGCATCTTGGCGATGCGGTCGTTTCCGGTGTGCGTGCTGCAGGCCACGATGTTCACGTGCTGTTCGGAGAGCGCGTTGGCGACGTCGCGCAGGAGACGGCTTCGGTCGAGCGCCACCACCTCGACTCCGGCGCGGAAGACGCGACCGGTCGCCGAGCCGTCCCACTCGACGTCGACGAGTCGGGCCGACTGATCGTGCGCAAGCGACGCGGCGTTGGCGCAGTCGGTGCGGTGAACGCTCACGC
>VERK01000222.1 GCA_018882725.1 Actinomycetota bacterium
TCCCACTTCAGACCTATGAAGCTACTCGCGTGCAACGTGATGTTGCTGAACTTCGGCGCCTGCACCTAGTCGGCGACGAAGTCACCTGACTTGGCGACGAAGTGGCGCTTCTCAAGTACACCTTCGACCGAAAGCAAAGGGAGATTGCTGGGAACCGGAGTGGACGCCGAACTCGACACGTTCCAGCCAACATGAACGCATTGCGGGTACCCACATTCGTCATTCCCCGGGGCGTACGAGTAACCAACCGTGAACGAGTCGTACTTCGACGAAGACTTCGTCCCGTCGAAGATGCACTCGCCACCATTCGGGGCAAACGAAATCTTGACTACCGTCACCGGCCCGCCACCATTGCTACCGATGGTCGCATTGATTGTGACGATCTCGCCGGTTCCCGCGACGGTGCTTGCGGTGAACGCACCCACCCCAACGATCGTGAGCGCGGCGGTGCCAGTCACGACGATTACTGGACCTTGTTGTCCGTTGAAGTAACCAGCTCCCGAGGGCGTGACGACGCCAGCCATCTACGCGAGCGTGCATTCGGACGCACCCGAATTCACAACGGTAAAACTCTCCCCCACTTGGCCGCTGAAGTTGAACGGACCCTGCCAGGTACCAAAAGGGCCGAACAGTCGATGGTCACAGTCGTCGGCGTGATCGCCCGCGCGGGCGCTCAGATCGCCAAACCGGCAGCGACAGCGGAAGACACAACCAGCAACTTCTTCATGAGAGCCCCCGTCGCGCTCCGGGGGAACCCTAGTCAGTTCAACCAGGCGGGACAGGTCACAGCGGTCCAGACCCACTTCTTGTTGCCGCGCAGGTCGGTGTAAGCGAGACCAACCGCGCAATTCGGAGATGTCGTTGCACCTGTCGGGAACGTATACGAATACTTGGTTCCCACGACGGACACATACAGCCTGTCCACGGCGAAATACGCATTCAGGTTGTAGTGCGCGACCATCGACACACCGGTGACGTTGTAGGTCCAAGCGAGGCTCGTCGCATCGAACGACGCCGCAACTGCTTGCTTCCCGGTCGGCAAGCTTGTGAGAACCAGCGAACCATTGACAGGGGGAGTCGGGTCGCCGACGAATCGCTCAGCCGAATCGACCCAAGTACTGGTGAAGCCATCGGCAGCAATCGAACGAACGCGGAACTGATAGACGCGACCATTCACGATACGCAGGTCGTCGCCCACGTCCATCGACGTTCCCGACTGCTTCTCGGGAAGCGTCTGCCACGCCAGCCACGCGGTGTTGTCGAGGGTCTTCACGCGCAAGCCGATCTCGTACTTGAGGCCCTTGGCATCCGCGGGCGGCGTCCACGACAAAGTGGCGTCACCCTTGCTGATGTAGATGCTGTTGACCGACTGGGGCGGATTGGGTGCCCGAACGAACGTGATGGTGGCACTGGCTGCCGGCAATTCGGTCAGGGACGGTTTGGCAAGCACCGTTCCGTCGAGGTTCTGGTACGCGAGGAACGTGGGGGTCATGTAGACGGTGCATGATCCGACCGAACCATTGCTCTTGATAAAGGCCTTGGAAGTTCCCGTGAGAGTCAACACCGTCAACCGGGTACCACTGGCGTCGACGAGAGTGCACGGCCCCACGGTCATGACGTCGACCATGCCGCGACAGCCCGGATCGAGAACGATCTCGACCATCTCACTGGCCGAGGTGGTCACGTTGGCGAGGCGTGGAGACAGCACCCAGTCGGCCACGTAAACACCCGCTTGTCCGACGAAATGTCGACGCATGCCACCGTCGTCGAGGACCGGCAGATTGGCCGGAACCGGCGTCGTCGACGAACTCGAGAGATTCCATCCGACGTGAGCACAATTCGGGCGAACACACTCGGCAGCGCCCGGCGCGTACGAAAAACCGATCACGAAGAATTGGTAGGGCTCCGACCGGGGCTGTCCATTGAACACGCACGACCCGCCGTTCGGATCGAACGAGCCCTTGACGACCGTCGCCGGTCCCGTGGGGCCGCCACCCGCCACGACGTTGATGGTGATCATCACACTCTGCGAGGTATCGGCGGTGAACGAGCCGCTTCCGATGATTGTGAACGTGGCTGTTCCCCCACCGATGATTCGATCCGGTCCGCCCAAATAGCCCGCTCCACCGGGCGTGACTACGCCCGCGAGACCGAAGAGAAGGCAGTCCTGGGGGTTGGCTGAGTTCACGATGGTGAACGTCTCGCCCACCGAGCCGGAGAACGTGAACGGTCCTTGCGCAAGACCCGAACAGTCGATGGTCTGCGATGCGGGACTCACCGCGTGGGCGGGAGACCACAGCACGATGCCCGACAGCAATGTCGCAAGAACGAGAACGAACTTCTTCATAGAACCCCCAAACTCTCGAATGTTGGAACCCTAGTTCAACTGAACGACGAATCGATTCCGAGCACATCATCGCCGAAGGGACCGCGACCGATCCGGAGGCCGATACCGTTATTGCGCAGCGGTTGGCTGCGCTCTAGAGCAGAGCAGCCGACTCAGGCAGCCGCGATGATGACCCGATTCGACGTCACTGAGCCATCAGAGTTGGTGAAATAGACGTAGGTCTTCTTGCCGGTCTTACGACACCACTCGAATGATCCATCGGCCCCAACCAATGGCCGACCGCTCCCCTGGGTGTACTCGGTTTGACCGGGGAAACGCAGATAGGGGACAACCGTGTCGCCTGCAGCAATGCCCGTCGTAAATCCGCTCACGCAGATGCCCGTCTTGCCACTCACGGTCGTCCGCTCGCCGACGATGTCTATGGTCGACAGCCACTTCGCGGTGACGATCGAGGAAGCGAAAAGGATTTCTCTGAATTGGGCCGGCTTGCCGTCGACGGTCCATGAAACGAGCCCGTAACCATCTCGCGAGCAATCTTCGCGAGCAGGTACCCGCAGGAACGTGCCAGGAGCTGTTTGACCCTGTTCATCGACGGCGACGGAGTAGGTGCCACTTCGACTCTCACCGAGGATCGTGCAGGTACCACCCGCCATGTTGAAAGTGACGGCCGGACTCCACTTGGCGACGTAGTTGCCCGACTGTGCCACGAAGTGGCGCCTCACCTTGTCGGGCTCGTGCACGAGCACGGGCAGTCCGGCGCTCGTCGAAGGCGACGAACCCTTGATCACCCAGTCGGCGAAGACGTAACCGGAACGTGAACACTCGGCCGCTCCCGGCGCGTACATGTAACCAATGACGAAGAAATCGTGAGCGGACGTCTTCTTCTGACCGTCGAACACGCATTCACCGCCGTTCGGATCGAACGACCCTTTGACCACCGTCGCCGGTCCACTGGCACCACCACCCAGATTGATCGCTACCGCGTGAGCAGTTCCAGTTCCCAGCACCGTCGTCACGGTAAACGTGCCCGCCGCAACGATCGTGAAGGTGGCCGTAAGAC
>VERK01000223.1 GCA_018882725.1 Actinomycetota bacterium
TGCGTGAATGGCAACCGCCACTCACAACAGTCAACTCAGCGCCAGGGCGACCTGGACCGGATGAAGAGGCTGCCTCATGGCAAAGACAGCGATCGTCGGCGAAAAGGTCGGCATGACACAGGTGTGGGCGGACGACAACCGCATCGTCCCCGTCACCGTGCTTCGTGTCGAACCGGCTCGCATCGTTCAAGTGAAGACCTCCGAGCGTGACGGTTACGCCGCGCTTCAGGTCACCTACGGACACAAGGATCAGAAGAAGTTGAGCAAGCCCGAGGCTGGCCACTTCTCGAAGGCTGGCGTCGACGCCGGTCGTCGTCTCGTCGAACTGCGTCTCGACTCGGTCGACGGATTCGAAGTCGGTCAGGAGATCAAGGTCGACGTTCTCGCCAAGGGCCAGAAGGTCGACGTCACCGCGGTGAGCCGCGGTAAGGGCTTCGCCGGCGGCATGAAGCGCCACAACTTCAACGGTCAGGGCGCGAGCCACGGTAACCACAAGCACCACCGTGCTCCTGGTTCCATCGGTTCGTGCACCTACCCGGGCCGCGTGCTCAAGGGTTTGCGCATGGCCGGTCACATGGGCCACGAGCAAGTCACGACCATGAACCTCGAAGTCGTCGACGCCGACGTCGAGCGTGGTCTGTTGTTGATCAAGGGTTCGATTCCGGGCCCGAACGGCGGCGTTGTGATCGTGCGCAACGCAGTGAAGGGGAAGTGAGTCATGCCCTCGCTGAAGCTCAAGAATCAGTCCGGTAAGGAAGTCGGCACCGTCGCACTGAGTGACGACGACTTCGGTCGCCAGCCCAATGTTCCGGTGATGCACCAAGTGGTCACCGCGCAGTTGGCCCACCGTCGCGCCGGCACACAGAGCACCAAGACCCGCGCCGAAGTGTCGGGTGGTGGCAAGAAGCCGTTCAAGCAGAAGGGCACTGGTAACGCGCGTCAGGGATCCACGCGTTCGCCGCACTTCTCGGGTGGTGGTGTGGCCCTCGGCCCGAAGCCGCGCAAGTACTCGCAGAAGACACCCAAGCGCATGATCAAGATCGCGCTGCAGTCGGCTCTCTCCGATCGCGCGAACGACGGCAAGGTCATCGTGGTCGATGGCTGGAACTTCGATGCGCCCAAGACATCCGACGCCAAGGCCGCTCTCGCCGCACTCGGCGTGTCGGGTCGCACGCTCATCGTCGTGAAGCGCAACGAGATCAACGCCATTCGCAGTTTCCGCAATCTCGTCGACGTGCAGCTCATCGAAGTGGGCGAACTCAACGCCTACGACGTGTTGTGCAACGACTACATCGTGTTCACTCAGGCTTCGCTGCCGGGTGCAGGCAAGGACGGTCAGTGATGAAGGATCCCCGCGACATCATCATCGCGCCGGTCGTCTCCGAGAAGAGCTACGGCCTCGTCGAGCGCGGCGTGTACACGTTCCACGTTCACCCCGACGCCAGCAAGCCCGAGATCCACGATGCGATCGAGGCGATCTGGGGCGTGAAGGTTCTCAAGGTCAACACTCTCAACCGTCGTGGTAAGCGCCAGCTCACGCGTGGAACCAACCGGATCGGTCAGCGTCCGGCCACCAAGCGGGCCATCGTCACCCTGGAAGCCGGCAGCGAGATCCCGCTGTTCGAGAACAACTGAGGCACTCATGGCTATTCGTAAGCGCAAGCCCACATCGGCCGGTCGTCGTTTCCAGACCTCGCACGACTTCTCCGAGATCACCAAGAGCACGCCCGAAAAGACGTTGCTCGCCAAGAAGTCGAGCAGCGGCGGTCGCAATGCCTACGGTCGCAAGACGGCGCGTCACCGCGGTGGCGGACACAAGAAGCAGTACCGCTTGGTCGATTTCAAGCGCAACAAGGACGGTGTGACCGCCAAGGTCGCCGCCATCGAATACGACCCCAACCGCACCTGCCGCATCGCGCTTCTCCACTATTCCGATGGTGAGAAGGCGTACATCCTCGCTCCGAAGGGACTCGAGGTCGGCCAGCAGGTCGAGAGTGGCCCGAAGGCCGACATCAAGCCCGGCAATTCGTTGCCGTTGCGCTACATCCCGGTCGGAACCATGGTGCACAACGTCGAGTTGCGCCCGGGTCAGGGCGGCAAGATGGGCCGCTCGGCTGGCACGGGTGTTCAGCTCGTCGCCAAGGAAGGTGCGCACGCCACGCTGCGTCTGCCCTCCACCGAAATGCGTCGCGTGCTCATCGACTGCCGCGCCACCGTGGGCGAAGTCGGCAATGCCGAGCACGAACTCATCAAGATCGGCAAGGCCGGTCGTAACCGCTGGAAGGGTGTGCGCCCGCAGACCCGCGGTGTGGCCATGAACCCCGTCGACCACCCCCTCGGCGGTGGCGAAGGCAAGACCTCGGGTGGACGCCCGGCGGTGTCGCCGTGGGGCAAGCCCGAGCGTCGTACTCGTAACACCAACAAGGCGTCGCAGAAGTTGATCGTCCGTCGTCGTCGTACGGCCAAGGGCCGTCGCTAGGAGAGAACAAGATGTCGCGCAGTCTCAAAAAGGGCCCGTTCATCGACGACCACTTGCTCAAGAAGGTCGACGCTCTGAATCAGGCCAACGAAAAGAAGGTCATCAAGACCTGGAGCCGTCGCTCCACGATCATCCCCGACATGGTCGGTCACACGATCGCTGTGCACGACGGTCGCAAGCACGTCCCGGTGTACGTCACCGAGTCGATGGTCGGCCACAAGTTGGGCGAGTTCTCACCCACCCGGACCTTCAAGTTCCACGCAGGTCAGGAAAAGAACGTGAAGGGCAAGAAGTAATGACTGGTCCCAAGTTGAACGAGCGCGACTTCGTTCGCGGTGAGCGCACCGGCACGCGCGCGAGCGTGCGCGGTTCGCGCATGTCGGCGTCGAAGGTCCGTGTGGTCCTCGACCTCATCCGCGGTCTCGATGTCGTGAGCGCCGATCAGGTTCTGCAGTTCACCGAGCGTGAAGCCGCTCGCGTGGTTCGCAAAGTTCTCGCGTCGGCCGTGGCCAATGCGATCAACAACGACAATCTCGATGCCGAGGCGCTCTTCGTGCGCGCGTGCTACGCCGATGAAGGCCCCACGATGCGCCGCTTCAGCCCGCGGGCCAAGGGTCGTGCGACGCGCATCAACAAGCGCACCTGCCACGTCACGATCGTTGTCGACACCCTCGACGACGACGCGTTGAAGATCGTCCAGGCTCGTCGCGATCGCGCCATCGCCGGCCGTCGCGCCGCGCGTGGCGGTGGAGTTGCCGACCGTCGTGCTCGCGTGGCCAAGAGCCGCGAGGCCCGTAGCGAGTCGGCTGAAACCACCGAGTCGACCGCGGTCGAGTCCGGTGAGGCCACGGCAGCACCCGAGACGACCAACACCCCCGATTCGGCCGAGGAGAACAGCTG
>VERK01000224.1 GCA_018882725.1 Actinomycetota bacterium
CTTGCATCCCGACCGTGTGGTCGTGGGCAGTGACGACAGCGAAGCCGCTGGACGCGTCGCAGCGCTCTACGCGCCACTGGGTGCGCGCACGATCATCACCGACCCGGCCTCGGCCGAAACAATCAAGTACGCGGCCAACGCATTTCTCGCCACCAAGTTGAGCTTCATCAACGCGGTCGCCGCCATTTGCGAAGGCGTGGGTGCCGACATCAACGACGTGGTCGCCGGCATCGGAAGTGACTCGCGCATCGGTTCGGCGTTCTTGCAACCAGGCCCCGGCTGGGGTGGTTCGTGTTTTCCGAAGGATTCACGGGCGATGGTGAAGATCGCCGACGACGCCGGTTACGCGTTCGACTTGCTCGCCGGCGTGATCACCGTCAACGAGCAGCAGTACGACCGAACGGCGCGCAAGGTGATCGACGCATGTGGCGGCTCTGTGTCGGGGAAGACCGTCGCGGTGTGGGGCCTCACGTTCAAGGCCGGTACCGACGATCTGCGCGAATCGCCGTCGTTACATGTGGTCTCTCGGCTCCTCGCGGCTGGCGCGCGTGTGGTGGCCCACGACCCCACGGTGCCGAGCCACCGAGCGGGCATGCCATCGTCGGTCGAACTGGCTCCTTCACCCTTGGCTGCTTGCGCAAGCGCCGATGCGTTGTGCGTTCTCACCGAGTGGAGTGATTACCGCGCGGTGTCGGCCGCCGATGTCTTGTCGGCAATGCGTGGAGTGGGTGTCGTGGACGCCCGCAACATCCTCGACCGTGAAGCGTTCGTCGCCGCTGGCTTCACGTACCAAGGGATCGGTCGGTAGTCGTGCGCGTTCTTCTCGCCGGCGGAGCCGGATTCGTCGGCTCGCATGTGGCCGACCTTCTGCTGTCGCGCGGCGACGAGGTCGTGGCGATCGACAACTTGTCCACCGGTCGACGCTCCAACCTCGTTCATCTCTACAACAACGAAATGTTCGCCCTCGTCGAGCACGACGTGTGCTACCCGTTCCCCGATCACATCGCGTTGGCCGAACCATTCGACGCCGTGATGGATTTGGCCAGCCCGGCGTCGCCATCCGACTTCGCGCGAATTCCGCTCGAGATCCTGTCGGTGGGTAGCACGGGCACGCGCAATCTTCTCGATCGCGCCCTTGTCGACAACGCGATCTTCTTTCTGGCATCCACCAGCGAGGTGTATGGCGATCCGCTGGTCCACCCACAGCCCGAGACCTATTGGGGAAACGTGTCATCCACCGGGCCACGTAGCTGTTACGACGAGGCCAAGCGCTTTTCCGAAGCCCTCACGATGGCGTACCACCGAGTTCACGGTGTCGACATTCGTATCGCACGCATCTTCAACACGTACGGCGAACGTATGCGTCCGCAAGACGGACGTGTGGTGGGTACCTTCGTCGAGCAGGCGCTTCGCGGAGAGCCGCTGACGCTGCACGGCGAAGGAAGCCAGACGCGGTCGTTCTGCTACGTGAGCGACGAAGTTCGCGGATTAGTGGCACTCCTCGACAGCAACGTCACCGAACCGGTGAACATCGGCAATCCGGCTGAGTTCACGATGCGCCAGTTGGCTGAACTGGTGGTGGCCCTGAGCAAGTCGTCGAGCGCCGTGATCTCGATTCCGATGCCGCCCGAACGGGAAGGCGACCCCATGCAACGTTGCCCCGACATCACCAAGGCTCGTGATCTCCTGGACTGGCAGCCCACAGTGTCGCTGTCGGATGGCCTCGCACGGATGATCGAGTACTTCCGCAACTACGAAGGTTCCTGATGACGATCCTCGTGACGGGTGGTGCCGGCTACATCGGCTCGCACACCGTGAAGTTGCTGCGGTCGTTGGGTCGTGACGTAGTGGCATTCGATTCGCTCGAACGTGGGAACCGTGCGTCATTGCTCGGCGCTCCGCTCGTGGTAGGCGAAATCGCCGACGAAGATCTCATCGAGCGCACCTGCCGCGATCATGGTGTCACCGACATCGTTCACTTCGCGGCGTACAAGAGCGCCGGCGAGTCGATGCAGCGACCCGGAATGTACTGGCGCAACAATGTGCAAGGAACGGTTCATCTGTTGGAAGGCGCGCTGAGGGCCGGTGTGACGCGACTGGTGTTCTCGTCGTCAGCCGCGGTCTACGGAAATCCCGTACACGTGCCGGTGGACGAAACAGCGCCGCTACGACCCGAGAACGTGTACGCCGAAACCAAGGTCGTGATGGAACGTGTGATCTCGTGGTACGGCACCACGCACGGATTGCGCTGGGCTTCGTTGCGCTACTTCAACGCGGCTGGGGCCGCTGACGACGGAACCATCGGCGAGGACTGGTCGATCACCACCAACCTCGTGCCGTTGGTGATGAAGGCCGCGCTCGGTGCGAGCGGGCCGGTGTTGGTGTTCGGCAACGACTACCCCACTGCCGACGGCACGGGCGTGCGTGACTACATCCACGTGGAAGATCTCGCGACGGCACATGTGGCCGCGATCGATCACTTGATGGCTGGTCACGGCAGCATCAACGTGAATCTCGGGACCGGTCATGGTTCGTCGGTGCTCGAGGTGTTAGCGGCCACCGAGCGTGCGAGTGGTACGCCCGTACCGTATGAGATCGTGGCACGACGACCGGGTGACCCGGCGATGGTCTACGCCGATTCAACGCTCGCAGAGCGCGTGTTGAGATGGAAAGCCTCACGAAGTTTGGAAGAAATCGTCACTTCTGCATATCTGTGGCATTCCAAACGATGAGCCTTACCCCGAAAACTCATTCCGATCTGACTTGAGAAACGGCAATTCCGGCAAGATGGCGCCTCCAGCGGGGAAATCCGGGATCGAGATGGAATGGTTCGCTGATTGTAGTGTAATCCGAGGTTGAAAATGATTGCAAGAGGCGGAGGACATCGGCCGATGTCCTCAAGAACTGGTGGTTCTGGAAGTCAAGCAAGGAACTGAAATTGAGCCGCCCTCGTTCCGAATAAGAGGCGCAGGGAACTCCTGCTGCCAAGGCTTCGACCAGAGCACTCGTTCCTGCGCACCCAATTACGAGATCGCACCTCGAGAAGAGGAGCTCGAGTGGTTCGGAGGTCAGCACGAGTGTTTCGTCGATGTTGAGTGCAAATCCGACATCAAGCGCAGGATGACACCTAAAGACCACTCGAACCGGGGCCGCGTTCAAGCGGACTGCCTCGAGAACCGATCTGAGCATCTTCGCTGTCGCTTCGGCCCTGATTTCTCCAACGAGGAGAACTTCAAGAGCTCCAGATACCTGACGTTCCTTTCGCGTTGGCTGAACAGATAGAAGACCCGTATAGCGAAAGGCTTCGACTTCGCAGAACCGATCAGCAGGTTCACCGGCACCAAGAAAGGCTGCGTAGGAGAGAGGACCATTCACA
>VERK01000225.1 GCA_018882725.1 Actinomycetota bacterium
GATCAAGAGTCATCACAACGTGGGCGGTCTGCCCGACGACATGACGCTGAAGCTCGTCGAACCGCTTCGTTCGTTGTTCAAGGACGAGGTACGCAAGTTGGGTCACGAGTTGGGACTGCCCGACGAAATCGTGTGGCGTCAGCCGTTCCCGGGTCCGGGCCTCGGCGTCCGCATCATCGGCGAGGTCACGCCCGACAAGGTGGCCATCTTGCAGGAGGCCGACGCGATCGTGCGCGCCGAGATCAAGGAAGCCGGCCTCGAACGCGAGATCTGGCAGGCCTTCGCGGTGCTTCCCGACATCCGCTCGGTGGGCGTGATGGGCGATGAGCGCACGTACGCGCATCCCATCATCATCCGCGCGGTCACGAGCGACGACGCCATGACCGCCGACTGGGCCCGTCTGCCGTACGACCTCCTCGAGCGCATGGCCAGCCGCATCATCAACGAAGTCAAGGGTGTCAATCGGGTGGCGTACGACATCACGTCGAAGCCGCCGGGCACGATCGAATGGGAATGACGCCACTACGGTGACGTCGGGGGTTGACGTGCAAGGCATCGATGTCGACAAGGTGAGTGCGTGGTTGGTCGAGAACATCGACGGTGCGCGTGCGCCGTTCGTGTTCGATCTCATCGCCGGCGGCCGGTCGAATCTCACGTTCCGTGTCACCGACGCGGATGGCACGCGTTACGTGCTGCGCCGCCCACCGCTCGGCCACGTTCTGGCCACCGCGCACGACATGGCCCGCGAGTACAAGATCATCGCCGCCGTCGGTCGAACCAACGTGCCGGTTCCGCCCGCGCTTGGAGTGTGCACCGACGAGGCTGTGAACGGTGCGCCATTCTACGTGATGGGCTTCGTCGACGGAGTGGTCCTCGACAGTGCCGACAAGGCGGCTCTGCTCGATCCGTCACTGCGTGAAACTGCGTCGCATCACCTCATCGATGTGATGGCCGATCTGCACGCGGTCGACGTCGATGCCGTGGGCCTGGGCGATCTCGCTCGTCGCGATGGCTACATCGAACGGCAGTTGAAGCGTTGGAAGAGCCAGTGGGAGAACTCGAAGACGCGTGAGTTGCCGGCCATCGACGAAGTGGCGCGCCGCCTCAGCGAGCGCGTACCTGTTCAACAGGGCACCGTGATCGCGCACGGCGACTATCGCTTCGGCAACTGCCTCACGGATGTGAAGACCGGTCGCATCGCCGGTGTTCTCGATTGGGAGTTGTGCACGCTCGGCGATCCGTTGGCCGACCTCGGCTATCTCGGGGTCTACTGGGCCGACGCGTCGAACCCTCAGTTCCGCGCCAACGACCCCACGCCCGCCGGAGGATTCCCTACCTATCGGTCGCTCGTCGATCGCTACGCGGCGCGCACCGGTCGCGACGTGTCCGGGATCGACTACTACGTCGCGTTCTCGTGCTGGCGACTGGCCGTGATCAGCGAGGGTGTGTACGCCCGCTACCTTCACGGTGCAATGGGCAAACAAGAAGGTGTCGATCTGGCCGCGTTGAAGCTCGGTCCCGAGGGGCTCGCCGAACGCGCGCTCGAATCAGTGAGGAGATTGTCATGAGCACCGACGTTCTGGCCGGTTGGGAGAAGGGCTCGTTCACGGCTGCGGGTTTCACTCGCGATACGTATCGCCGCGGCTCAGGTCCGGGAATCGTGCTCGTGCACGAGGTTCCGGGTATCACTCCGAAGGTCACAGAATTCGGGAACGAACTCGTTGACGCCGGCTTCACCGTGGTGATGCCGAGTCTGGTGGGCACGCCGGGCAAGGAGTTCTCGAACGGCTACGCCATGTCGTCGCTCACGAAGGTGTGCGTGTCGAAGGAGTTCTCGGCTCTGGCCATGAACAAGACATCACCCATCATCGCGTTCCTGCGCGCACTCGGTCGCCAACTGCACTCCGAAGTCGGCGGCAAGGGCATCGGCGCCCTGGGTATGTGCTTCTCGGGCGGATTCGCGCTCGGGATGATGATCGACGATCACATGGTTGCGCCGGTTCTCAGCCAGCCGTCGTTGCCGTTCGCGATGGGCAAGAAGCGCGGAGCCAATCTGCATCTGTCGGCCGACGACGAGCGCGCGGTGCAGCGTCGCGCGGCGGCGGGCTGCGAGGTGTTGGGCCTTCGCTACACCGGCGATCGTTTGGTGGGTGATCGTTTCTCCACGTTGCGCGAGTTGATCGGCGACAAGTTCGTGGCGATCGAGCTTCCGTCGGTGAAGAAGTCAGACCACTCGGTGCTCACCGAACAGCGCGACGAGGCCAGCGTCCAACGCGTCCTCGCATTCTTCAAAGACAAACTCCAATGAACTTGTGGATCTGGTGAGGATTTTTCACCCTCAGGGTGAAAAATCCTCACCAGATCCACGCTTCACCAATTCCTCGCTTCACCAATTCACCACGTCAATGTGAAGCGGGGGTGTTTCCAGGTCTTCAGGGCCTTCTCCACGTCGCCGCTCGACTCGAGCAGATGTCGCGCCAGCATTCCCTTGGCCGCTTTCGCATCGTGCCCCGCCACCTTGCCCGACTTCTCCACGAACGACACCGACACGAGTCCGGCGAATTCATCCGCGGACGGAATCCACGCTGCGCGATGTTCGCCCGGCAGCAGATCGATCACGAACCGCCCCTCAGCCCACTCGTTGAGTGCATCCGACAACGACGGCCGCCACCACGTGGACAACTTGCCGAGCGGCGCGAGTGACGCACCCATCTTCAATCGGTAGTCGGGCACCGCATCGGTGAAACCCACCAACCCGAGTAATCCACTCACCACGACGATCGAATCGGCGGCGCGCGTGCGCGTGGTGGCCGACAACGTGGACGGCGACAAGTGCTCCCACACCACGCCGGTGTACCGATCGTGAGCCGGCAGCGTGGGCGCACCCACCAACGCGCGGTTCGCTTCCTGCGCGCGAGCGAGGTGTTTTCCGTTCACGCCGAGCAACTTGGCGTCGCCGCCTTTGGCCTTCTGAATGGCCGCTACCACCTCGGCCCTTCGCGCGCCCAGGGCCTTGCCGAACGTCCCGGCGCTCGCCTTCCACGCCGGCGCCTGACCGCCCTCGGCCTTGCCCTCCGACGGTGGGAGCAGGATCGCCAACGGGGGAGTACGACGCGAGGCCACGTCCGAGAGTCTGTCCCACTACCCTCGTGTCATGCGCATTCACGTGGACGCTCAGAAGTGCCAGGGTCACAACCGCTGTTATGCCTTGGCCCCCGAACTCTTCGATGTCGACGACTACGGCCAAGCCGTGGTGATCGGCGACGGCAACGTTCCGCCCGAGTTGGTCGAGCGTGCCCGACTCGCCGTCGCGAACTGTCCCGAGTTCGCCATCACGCTGTCCGAATGACATGACCG
>VERK01000026.1 GCA_018882725.1 Actinomycetota bacterium
CCTTTGTCTCTCGTCGGTGCCACCGGCTCGCCGGTCCGTCCCCTCGCGGTGGTGAACTCATGACCACACTTCTCGAACGACTCGGGCGTTTTGCCGCTGATTCGATGCATCGTCCTCTTCCGGCCGATGTGGCGGCTTCGGTGCCCGGTCGTGTGCTCGACATCCTCGGAATCTGCGTCCGGGCGACCGAAGTCGACTCCACCGACGCGATCCGCACATTCGTGCAGCGCCAAGGTGGCATCGGTCGTTGTACTGCGGTCGGATTCGCCTCCGGGATGCCGGTCACCACGGCCGCGTTCGTGAACGGGGTTCTCGCTCACTCGCTCGATTACGACGACACGCACCTGCCCTCCATCCTGCACCCGTCGGCGAGTGTGGTTCCGGCGGTGTTGGCGGCAGCCGAGGAGTACGGGAGTGCTCCGCACGACACCATGAACGCTGTCGCAATCGGTCTCGAATTGGTGGTGCGTCTCGGAATGGCCGGTTACGACCAGGCTTCGCATCAATCCGAGTTCTTCGAGCACGGCTGGCATGCCACGTCGATGTGCGGAGCAATCGGCGCCGCGGGTGCGGTTGCCGCATTGGCCCAAGGCACCGCCGAGGAATGCGCGCACGCCATGGCCATCGCGTGTTCGATGGCATCGGGAATCATCGAAGCCAATCGCACCGGCGGCACCGTGAAGCGCATCCACTGCGGCTGGGCCGCTCAGGCGGCCGTGACCGCGGCCCAACTGGCGTTGGCCGGCCTGACCGGCGCTCCCACCGCACTCGAGGGACGATTCGGCTTTTACGGCGCGACCTTGCGCGACAAGTGGTCGCCCGATCCGCTGCTCGACGGACTCGGCACCGAGTGGAACGTGGCCGACATTTTCTACAAGCCGTATCCGGCCAACCATTTCACACACGCGGGCATCGATGCGGCCATCGCTCTGCGCAGTCAGGGTTTGCGCCCCGAGCACGTCGCTTCGGCAACTCTGGGCGTGGCGACCGCAACGGTGCGTACGATCGGCGACCCGATCGATGTGAAGCGCACCCCACCGACGGGTTATGCCGCGCAGTTCTCCGGCCCGTACACCGTGGCCGCCGCGCTCTTCGGCGGAGGCGGGCTCGGACTGGGTCTGGACGACTTCACCGACACCCTCGCCAACGATCCTCGCCGACGCGAACTCATGAAGAAGATCACGGTCGTGGGTGACGCGGCCTGTGACGCGGTCTACCCGTACGAGTTCCCGGCCGTCCTCACCGTCGACACGATCGACGGGCGAGAACTGCACTGCGCGGTGATGGAGAATCGCGGCGGTCCCCGCCGTCCACTGTCGAACGCCGAACTGCGGGGCAAATTCGAGCAGAACGTGGATGGCCTGTTGAAGCCCGACGCCGCCGCACTAGTGGCCGATGTGCTCACGAGTGCGGCCCCCGACGTTCGCGTCGTCATGACCCACCTCGCGTCGATCGAGAGTTCGGAATCGTGAGTCTCGATCCCGTCTTGCTGGCGGTCATCAATGGTCGCCTCGAGCAGATCGCCGACGAGATGGACGCGACGTTGTTCCGTTCGGCCTTCAATCCGATCATCGCCGAGGCGCACGATGCGTCGCACGGCATCTATCACGCTCACACCGGTGCCACCCTCGTACAGGGATCCAATGGTCTCCCGGTGTTCGTCGGCTCGATGGCCGGGGCCGTGCGCTTGGCCATCGCGACGATGTCGAGCGACAGTGAACGTCGCGGTGGACGGGCCGACGTCGATGGCGCGGTCGAATCGGGCGCGGTGCGTGACGGCGACGTGTACTGCTTCAACGATCCGTACGAGGGCGGCACACACCTCAACGATCTGAAGATGATTCGTCCGTTCTTCCGCGGCGGCCGGATCTGGTGTCACCTCGCATCGGTCGGTCACTTCACCGATGTGGGTGGCAACGTGCCGGGCAACTACAACCCGGCCGCGCGCGACATTCAACAAGAAGGAACTCTCATCCCGCCGGTGCTCATTCGTCGCGCTGGTGAGACCGATGAGCGGGTGGTCGATCTGGTGTGCTCGATCTCGCGGCAGCCGGTCAACGCGTACGGTGACATGCAGGCGCAGTTGAACGCGCTCGATCTCGGCGCGCGGCGGTTGGGCGAACTCCTCGACGAGTACGGCGACGACGTGGTGCGCGAGGCACTCGACGAACTCACCCGTCGAGCCGCGACTCTCATGCGGTCGAGCATCGACAAGTTGCCCGATGGCGTGTATCGCGCGGTCGATTATCTGGACAACGACGGTTCGTCGGCCGATCTGGTGGAAGTCGCGCTCACGATGACGGTCGACGGAGATCGATTGCGGCTCGACTTCAGCGGCACGTCGGGCGCTGTCACCGGACCGATCAACATCTCGCACTCCACCGCGGTTGCCGCCTGCTACGTCGGGCTGAAGCACGTGTTTCGCGACGTACCGGCCAACTTCGGCTGCCTCGAGCCCGTCGACATCGTGATTCCGGCCGGCAGTCTGCTGGCGGCCACGCGTCCTCGTCCGGTCGGTGGTTACACCGAGACGATTCTTCGCGTCATGGACCTGATCTTCCGATGTGTCGCCGAAGCCGACCCCGCGGCGTCGAATGGTTGCAGTTACGGCACCATCAACGCTTTGTCCTTGGCGGGTCAACGCGCCGACGGTTCGCCCTGGGTCATGTTCACGTTCTACGGCGGCGGCCTCGGAGGTTCGCCGGTTTCCGATGGTCTCAATCACGGCAATGCGCCGTTGTCCACGGCCACGATTCCTCCGGTCGAAATCCTCGAAGCGCAATACCCGGTGCGCTTCCGTCGTTGGTCGCTGCGACCCGATTCGGGCGGTGACGGCAAGTTCCGAGGTGGGCTCGGCGCGTCGTACGACATCGAGTTGCTGGCCGAGTCGGCCGAGGCATTCACGTTCGGTGATCGCGCGTGGCGTCCTCCGTTGGGGGTCGCCGGTGGTGGAGCCGCCGCCACGAACGAGGTGAGTTTCGTGGTAGCCGACGACGTGATCGAACCCGAACTGGGCGCGAAAGTCCTCGGGGTCAAGATGACACGAGGCGATCGTGTGCGCATCGAGTCGCCCGGTGGTGGCGGATACGGCCCGCCGAGCGAGCGCGATGCCGCGGCCGTCGAGCGCGATCGGCAACTCGGCTACGTCACGCGAGGCGATTCGTGATCATCGGTATCGACGTCGGAGGAACGTTCACGGATGTGTTCGCACTCGACGAGTCGACGGGCGACGTGTCGGTGGGCAAGGTCACGTCCACGCGCACGAACGAGTCGGAAGGGTTCCTGCACGGTGTGCGCAGTGTGACGGGGGAGCGGGCACTCGGAGATGTGAACGCCATCATCCACGGAACGACCGTCGGAACCAACGCCCTTCTCGAGCGCAAGGGTGCTCGTACCGCAGTTCTCACCACGGCCGGTTTCGCCGATGTTCTGGAGATGCGTCGTCGTGATCGCCCGCGCACGTGGGGTTTGTGGGGCGACTTCCGTCCGGTGGTCGAACGCGACATGCGCGCCGAAGTAACGGAGCGAACCCTCGCCGACGGCAGCGTGGTCGAACCGATCGATGCCCACGAAGTGAGACGGGTCGCTCATGATCTGCTCGATCGGGGAGCGCAGTCGATCGCGATCTGCTTCCTCCACTCGTACGCCGATTCGACCAACGAAGACGTCGCGGCGCGAATCGTTCGTGAGTTGTGGCCCAACGCGCACGTTTCGGTGAGCAGTGAGATCTTGCCGGAGATTCGCGAATTCGAGCGCACGTCCACCACCACGTTGAACGCCTACTTGCAGCCGGTCGTCGGCGACTATCTCGAACAACTCGAGAAGGGCCTGGCCGAGAACGGGTTCTCGGGTCGATTCCTCGTGGTGCAGTCGAACGGTGGAGTGATGACGGTCGAGCGCGCACGCGCGGTGCCGGTTCGAACCGCTTTGTCGGGTCCGGCTGCGGGAGTCATCGCGGCCAGTCGCATCGCAGTGGCGGCCGGACACCCCAACGTTCTGACCGGCGACATGGGTGGTACGAGTTTCGACGTCGCCGTCGTGGTCGACGGGCGTTCGGTTCAGGCCGCGCAGACCACGATCGATTTCGGCCTGGTGGTCCGAACGCCGATGATCGAGATGAGCACGATCGGCGCCGGCGGCGGGTCGATCGCGTGGGTCGATCGCGGCGGTTTGTTGCAGATCGGCCCCGAATCGGCCGGCGGTGTGCCCGGACCGGTGTGTTACGGGATGGGGAACGATCGGCCCACGGTCACCGACGCCAACGTCGTGCTCGGTCGCATCAACGCCGAGCGCCCCATCGGCGGACGTGCGGCCCTCGACGTAGCGGCGGCTCGCCGCGCGATCGACGAACACGTGGGTCGCCCGCTCGGATTGTCGACCGAGGACGCGGCCGAAGCCATCGTCACCGTTGCCGAAACGCGGATGTCAGGTGCATTGCGCATCGTGTCGATCGAACGAGGTCACGATCCATCGAAGTTCAGAATGGTTCCGTTCGGTGGAGCGGGCGCTTTGCACACGTGTGCCTTCGTGCGCGACCTGGGCCTGGCCGGGGCGCTCGTCCCACGACTTCCTGGGGTGATCTCAGCCTTGGGCTGTGTGTTGGCCGACATGCGTTACGACTCGGTTCGCACATGGCAGTCGCCGCTCGCGTCCCTCGACATCGAAGCCGTTCGCGAGTCGATGAAAACGTCCATCGACGAATCGCGTCGCGCGATCGAATCGTCCGGCGTCGTGTTCGACGGCATCGACGTCGAGATAGCACTCGACATGTCGTACGTGGGCCAAACCCACGCCGTTGCAGTGCCTCTCCCCATCGACGACCCGAGCCGACTCGATTCCTCCGTGATCGCAACCGCGTTCGAAGGCGCATACCGCGCTCAGTTCGGACGGCTCCTGAACGGGGTGGCCGTGCGTGTCCTCGGCGTACGCACCAGCGTGATCGGTCGACGCCCCGAATTCGATCTGGGCCGTCTGGTGAGTGGAACCACCACTCTCGATGCCGCGCACCTTGGACGTCGCCCGGTGTACGTGGGTGGGACGTGGCACGACGCCGACGTATGGAGCCGGCTGCAGCTCCCGATCGGTGCGACCGTGGTCGGACCGTGCGTTCTCGAACAACCCGATGCGACGACGCTCATCGAGCCCGGCTTCCGGGCCACGGTCGACGCATTCGGCAATCTCGACGTGGTGCGTGCGGGATGACTTCTGCTCTGCTCCTCGTCGATCTGCAGAACGATTTCTTGCATCCCGACGGTGCGTACGCGCGCGGCGGAGCCGTGAGCGAGCCCGCCCGCGCGTTGCCGACTCGCTTGGCGCCTGCGGTGGCGGCCGCGCGCCGACAGGGCGTTCCCGTGATCGCCACTTGTTTCACGCTCGTTCCCGACCGCAACGGCGACCCGATGGTGGCCGAGCATCTGCGTATCTTGCGTCCGTTCCTACGTCGCGGTGACTTCGCCGCCGGTTCTTGGGGTCACTCAGTGGTCGACGAACTGCAGCCCGTCGACGCGGTGGTGGAGAAAGTCGCCTATTCGGCCTTCTTGCACACCCGCCTCGAGTGGTTGTTGCACCAATGGAACGTCGATCACGTCACCGTGGCCGGGATCGTGACCAACGGTGGGGTGGCCTCGACCGTGCGCGATGCCCACGCACGTGGTTTCCACGTTCGGTTGCTGTCCGATGGTTGCGCGGCGTTCGACCCCAAGGTTCATGACGCGACCCTGATCAGTTTGGCCGGTGTGGCTGACGTGGCCACCGTGAACGAGTACACGAAGGGATTGACATGACGAATCGCACATTGGTGCGCGCGGCACTGCAGATGCCAACGTTCCACGGCTTGGGAGTACCCGACGACGGGATCTTCGAACACGTCTCTAGTTACACGCAGTCGGCCGAGAGGGCCGGGTTCGACACGGTCTTCGTGATGGATCACTTCTACCAACTCATCTTCCTGGGCGGCTCGCGCCAACCGATGCTCGAGGGCTACATGTTGCTGTCGGCATTGGCGGCGCGAACCGAGCGCGTGAATCTCGGAACACTCGTCACGGGCGTGACGTACCGCAACCCAGCCATGCTCGGAAAGATGATCACGACTCTCGACGTCGTGTCACGTGGTCGGGCCATCTGTGGAATCGGTGCGGCCTGGTACGAAGAAGAACACCGCGCCTTCGGTTTCGAGTTTCCGTCGATCACGCAACGCTTCGAGATGTTGGACGAGGGCGTGCAGATCCTGCGCGGCATGTTCACCCAGCCGCAGACCACCGTGACCGGGCGCCACTTCCACACCGAAGACCTCGTGAACGTTCCGGCGCCGTTGCGTGCGGGAGGTCCACCGATCCTCATCGGCGGATCAGGCGAGCGGAAGACCATTCCATTGGCAGCGCGAGTCGCTGATGCGATCAACTTCAATTGCACGGTCGACGAAGTGCCGCACAAACTGGCCGTGCTCGATCGTGCACTCGACGCCGCCGGTCGCTCACGCGACTCGATCAACGTGACGTTGCTGGCGTCGTTGGTGACCGCACCCACCGAGAAAGAGGTCGACGACTTGTTGCGTCGCATGGTGGCCGGTCGAGGTATGGATCCGGCCCAACTCGACGACCCGGGGTTTCGGTCCGGGCTCACCGCCCGCATGATCGTCGGCACCCACGCGGAAGTGGCCGATCGCCTGGGCGGCCTGTGCGGTGAGTCGGGTCTCGATGGATTGTCATTCATGTTGCCGGCACACGCGGCTGACCCGAACGGGCCGGCGGCAGTCGCACCGGCGTTGAGGGAGTGCGGCCTGATCGTGGGCTAAGGTCGTTTGCGGAACGGTGTTCCGCAAACTCGTTCGAAGGGGAGGGGACATGTCCGGAGGGGCTACGGAAACGACGAAGTCGATCGTCGACATCCACGACGAGTCGGGACCGCTCGACGTCACGCGCGAGTTCGGTGTGTTGCAAGCCGGTCTGCAGAAGATGTTCGATCAGATCACCGCGGTGCTTCCGGTCGAACCCGATCCGTCCACCGACGAGTTCGCCGCCTACGGAGTCGAGGGTGGGCCCAAGGGCAGCCTCAACGCGTTCGTCGGGCCCGAAGTCGACTGGATGATCCATTCCTGGATCGGCAATCCCTCGATCGGCTTCACCAACCTGCATCTCACCGCGTATCTCGGGCCGCACACATACGTTCCACATCTCGGAATCGCGGTCGGAACGATTCCCGACTATTGGTACTTTGTCGACTACGTGCCTCGCGTCGATCTCTTGGCTCGCCCCGACTATCTCGATCGGTACTACGAGCCGCACAACGCCGAGTTCATGGCAATCCGCGAGGACCCCAACTTCTCGCCCTTCGTCAGCCAGACGCTCTACGTTCGCCAAGCGGTGTCGAACACCGCGTTGTGTTGTGTCGTGAAGCGCACTGACGACGCGGTCGACAAGATGCTGAGGCTCGCGCAGGGTCGCGTCGATGCCTGGCTCGACCATCTGAAAGCGGGAGATCCGGTGCCGTCGGGCGAACGACGTTCGCTCGCCGAACGGGATCTTCTCGTGCGCCGCACCGTGGCCGACCGCGATCCGGCCAACGTGATCGGCGTGCGCTTCTTCGGTGAGGAGATGACCGAACGCCTCGTGCGCGCGTTGTGGGGTGGCGATCGTCGGATCGCGCGCCCCGACGGATCGAAAGCCCGGATCGGCTGACAAGGAGACATCATGATCAAGAACCAGTGGTACGCGGTCGAGTTCGGTCACGTGATCGGCTCGAAGCCTCATCAAGTGCGATTGTTCGGCCAGGACCTCGTCCTGTATCGCAACACCAAAGGTGAGATGGTCTGTCACAGCGACATCTGCATCCATCGTGGCGCATCACTGGCGGGCGGGAAGGTCGTGGGTGATTGCGTCGAGTGCCCCTACCACGGTTGGCAGTTCGACACCGACGGAGCCTGCGTGAAGATTCCCGCGAACAAGGCGGGTTCTCCCATTCCGAAGAAGGCTCGCGTCGACAACTATCCGTGTGTCGAGAAGTACGGCTACGTGTTCGTGTTCTTCGGCGACTTGCCCGAGAGCGAACGGCCGCCACTGGCCGAACTGCCCGGAATGGACGACACCCGCGAGGCCCGCGCCGAAGGCAACCGCATCGTGCAGGGCGAATTCGCCTGGAACGCCAACTACGAGCGTGTGATCGAGAACGGCGCCGATGCCGCCCACGCGCCGTTCGTGCACTCCACCAGTTTTGGCAACCCGAACAAACCCGAGATCGAGGATTTCGATCTCGTGGAGCACAAGGTCGGATCCCACCTGATGGGTGCCACGTACGTCGTCCATCTCGAACCGCCCGACCCCAAGGGGATCTGGAAGTACCTGCGGCGCGGAAAGGAGCGTCCGCCCGTGGCGACCGGCAACGGGGTGTTCTTCCCGAACATCACGTTCCTGCAGGTCAATCTCCCGATCGGCGTGATGACCATCTTCACGGCGGTCGTGCCGGTCGACGAGAACCACTCGATCTCGAAGTGGACCATGATGCGAACGTTCTTCACGCAGCCCTGGGCCATCACCTTGTTGCGCGCCGACAAGGACTCGTACAAGCGCACGATGAAGATCTTCTACGAAGATCGAGCCACGGTGGAGGGACAGCGTCCCGAATTGGTGCCCTTCGACCTGTCGGCCGAACTGCAGGTGAAGAGCGACGCCGTTCAGGTGGCGTATCGCCGCTGGCGTCAAGCCAACATCGACCGCGGTTGGCTCATCGACGAGCACGTGGTGGGCACCGGTCGCTACGAGGGAGCCAAGGTGGTGCCGTCGCCGGCACGCCGCGCCAACCCCGAACTGGCCAATGCTTGGGTGCTCAAGGAACTCGAAGCGAAGGAAGCCCTGCGCGAGAGGCGAGAGGTCGAGCGCACGTGAGTGTGTCGTTCGATCTGTGCTGGCGTTCGGTCGAGACGATCGTCGATCGTCTCGGATTGGTCGAGACCGCGGGCGAGGCACCCGATGCCCTACACGTGCTCACCAGTCCGATGATGCCGGACGCTCCGGTGGGTCGGATGCGTTGGTGGACCGGAGCGGTCGATCTCGTCTACATCGGGTTGTCGGTTCCGCCCATCGGACTCGACAGCCACATGATGTTCGCGTTCTCGCCCGTCACGTCAGCGGTTCCTCACTTCACGATCGATTCGGTGGCCGGTGGTGGTCAACCCGGTGCGCAGGCGGCTTTCGCCTTCCACCTCGATCTGATTCCGAAACTCGATCTCGGTGCGCACCTCGGTTACCTCCGCCACTGTTTCGAACCGCTCACCGCGATTCGCGCTGACGCCCAGACGATCGCCGGACTCGAACCGGCTCACCTGAGTCCGACCCAGTACGCGGTGATGTCGGCGTGGATGCTCGTGCACCGGGCCGACGAGTCGGCGTTCCGGAATGTTGAAACCGCCGTGACCGCGTATCGCGACCACTGGTTGTCACTGGTGACGAACGGTGTGCCGAACGAGGTGCTCGATGGTGTCGGTCCCGATCAGATTGCCGATCGCGATCGCCGTAATCGAGCCATCGTGTTCGACCCGACCGTCGATCCGGTGTGGGGCCGCGTCGGCCAGTTGATCGGTGCCGAGAAGGCCGAAGTTCTGAGATCGAAGCTGGCAACGCCAGCGAAGTGACACAAGCGAGGGGACATGTCGAACGATACGAGCAAGTGGCAGCAGACAATCGAGGGCGAGTGGTACGGCCGGCCGTCGGTATGGGATCCGAACGGCAACCACACTGGCTGGATCAAGGTGTCGCGGTCTTCGCGCAAAGAGGGCGACAAGACCATCTACTACATGCACACCAAGTTCGACAACGACGGCCCGCTGCGCAATCGCATGGAATTCAGCGAGTTCGCGTTCGAACTACTCGATAGTGATCGTGATCGCATCTATCTCGGCCCCGACTTCGTGGGAGCAGGCCATCCGTACGGGATGTTGGTGGATGCCAACTACTACTCGCCAGCGTGGCAGGCCGACCTACGCACGATGGTCCACATCCTCGACGACGGTGAGACTCAGGTGTACTCGTCGTTGCTGTTCGAGGGTCAGACGATCGTCGCGGTCATGAACGGGGTCTACAAGGTGGCATTCGACTACGACACCAACTCCGAGACCAGGAAGCGCATCGATGCTTTCTGCGACAGTGAGGCTCAGGCCGGTCGCATGCCCCACACGCTGCCGCCCAAGCAGAGTGGCACCTGGTCCGGAACCTTGCGGGCCTACGACACCAATCAGCAGCCGGTCGGCGAGGTGGGTATCACCATTCGTCACGAACCGACGAGCCTCCTTCGCGCGCGCCAGACGGTCAAGCTCACCGGGCTCATCAACAAGCAGTACACCTTCGATCGCTACCACGACGGCAACCTGCACACCTTCGACGGTCCCGGTCTCTACGGAAACGGTCGCGCCTACGGTCGGGCGCTCTACACCGCTCAGCACATCTTCGGTGAGGCCACCAAGATCCAGGGTCGCGAGTTCTTGTACGACGACAAGCTGTCGATGTCGGCCTGTTGGAAGTGGATCGAGAGCGATCGCCTGCGTTACATGCTCTACGGCGCGCTCACCTGGCAAGGGGACTGATGCTGCCGATCCGCGGGATCGTGGTGGCGTCGTCCGATTCGGCGGCCACCAACGACTTCTTCGCGGTGTTCGGCTACAGCGAGTCGTCGTCTGGAGTTCTGTCGCGGACCGCGGGGGCGTCGATTCATGTCGCGTCGACCACTCGCTCCGGGCGACAGCGACGGGGATGGGAACTCGGGCCGCGCGGACTCGACGTGTACGTGCACGACCTCGACGACGCCCTCGATCGAGTCTCGCGCGCCGGATGGAACGGGGGAGCGGTTGCCACGATCGCGGTCGGCCCGGTGAGGATGCGGCAGGTCCTGGTTGCCGGGCCCGATGGTGTGCCGGTCGTGATGGTGGAGAGCTCGCATCGACGGCCGTCGCTTCTCGACTCCGAAACCCATTGGTGTTCGGAGATCTACAGCGTGGTGTGGTGCGTCGCCGATCGCGACGACGAGGCACGCCGCTGGATCGACGCCGGTGTCACGGCCGGGCCGCCGTTGGAGTTCTCCGATCCGTCGCTCGGCGCCTACCTCGACCTGCCGGTCGCCGATGCACCACTTCGCATGATCACGCTGTCGTCGGCGGACGGCGCCTCAACGCGGTTGGAATTGCTGTCGTTCCCCGGACGCGAATCGGTCCCGACCGCTCGCGATGCCGGAGTCGTCGCGCTGCACTTCGACGGGGAGCCGCCCGTGGAGAGCGAGGTCGTGTCGTGATCGCCGTGGTCTCCAACGCCTGGTTGATCGATGGTCACGCCGACGACTATGCGCGTATCACCGCCGAGTTCGAGGTCGTGCACGCGACCATCGCCGGCTACCGGGGGCGACGTCTCCTCCACGGAACCGACGATCCGCGCCACATCGTGAACATTCGGTTCTTCGATCGCATCGAGGACTACGACGAACTCGTCGCGCACCCCGACTACGCCGTCTGGATCGGTCGCTTGAGCGAGCACATCGAGCCGCGCGACCCGCAGAAAGAAGTGCTCGACGTTCTGCTGGCGACCGACCGATGAGCAAGTGCGTGCTCGTGCATGGGGCCTTTCGCGGGTCGTGGGCCTGGTCGCGCGTCATCACTGAACTCGTCGAGCGCCGGGTCGACGCCGTCGCGATCGACCTGCGGGGTGGCGAGCCGTCGATGTCCGACTGGGTCGACGATGTCTTGCGTGTGGTTGGTCCCGGCGACGTGATCGTCGGGCACTCGATGGGTGGAGTCGTGGCTCGCGCCGCCGCGCGATCCCCGCACGTGTCGCGGGTGGTTCTGATCGATGCTCCCGTGATCGAGTCGGGTCAGCGCGCCATCGACGTGTCGGGACCAGCGCCGGCCACTCTTCCGCCCCGCACCACGAGCATTCCGGCCACCCCGGTTGGTGCCGCCAACGGATTCGACGCGTCGCTGGCGTCGTGGGTCAACGCGCGATTGTCGCCCACACCGTTCGGCCCGAGTCTCGACGTCGTGGAAGTCGACGATCAGATTCCGCTCTCCGTCGCGTTCTGCTCGCTCACACCGGAATTCTTTCCCTCTGTCGCCAGTCGTCGTCGCTTCGACGCCGAAGGTCGCGGGTACGAAACGATCGAGTGTCATCACGATGCGCCGTTGCTCGCACCGGCTGCGGTGGCCGACTTCATCGCACGAGCGGCGAGTCAGGACAGAACGTGACGAGCCGAGCGCACGACCGCTTCGTCGATCATGCGACCGTTGTCGTCGACTGCGACACCCTTGCCGTCGGCCAAGGCAGCGTCGAAGATCGCCACGATTCGCTCGGCGACCTTCACGTCGTCGGCACTGGGGCGGAAAGCGTCGTTGATGGTGGACACCTGATCGGGATGGATCGCCGAACGCCCACCGAAACCGGCGTTGCGCAACAAGGTGCTTGTACGACGCAGGTCGTCGAGATCGCGCCAGTCGGTGGACACCGGGCCGATGGGCGGTTCGAGTCCGTGAGCGGCCGAGGCCACGACGACCGACGTGCGCAATGGCCACAGTGCATGGTCGGCGTGGGTGCCCAATCCGAGATCGGCGCGCAGATCGGCCTCGCCCAACGCGAAGCGAGACACTCGTCGGTGGCGCGCCATCGCTTCGAGGTCGAGCAGCCCGCGGGCCGATTCGACGAGCGCGATCACGGGGACCGGAAGACGATGGCGAGCGAGACTGCGCTCGGCGTCATCGAGCGACAGCGCGGTGGCTTTCGGAAGCATGACGGCCGAAGGATTGGCCAGTGCGATGGCCTCGATGTCGGAATCCAGCGCGTCTCCGCTGTTCACACGCACGATGACCGGACGGTCGATCGAACGAATCACCGTGGCCACGCGCGCACGAGCCGCCGCCTTGGCCGTGGGGGCCACACCGTCCTCGAGGTCGACGATGATCGCATCCACGGCCGTCGCCTCGGCCTTGGGCACGAACTGATCGGCCCGGTCGGCCGGCACGTACAGCAGACTTCGCCACACGGCGTCATCCTACGAGAGGGGAACTGATGGATCGGTCCGAATGGTTGTTGATCGCGCACGTTGTCGTGTTCGCGGCCTGGTTCGGTACGGATCTCGCCACTTTCACGTTGTCGCGCCGAGTGGTGTCGTCGTCGACGGCGCCGGCCAGTCGAGCTGCGATCGCGGGCGCGATGATGTCGGTCGAGATCTTCGCTCGGTTGTGCTTGCCGTTGGCCTTCGGTACGGGCGTCCTCACGGCCGAGGAGCGCGGCTGGATCGACTGGGGTTGGGTGGCCGGTGCCATCGGCGTGGTCGCACCCCTCTGGAGCATCGCGGTGTGGCTCATCCATCGGGGATCGACCCTCTTGGCTCGTGTCGATCTGTGGTGGCGTTCGATCGTCGCAGTGGGTGTCTGGGTCGCAGCGATTTCGTCCTTGGCGAGTGACGATCCGATCGGCGTGCGGTGGCTCGCGGTCAAACTCGTGTGCTTCGCGGTCATCATCACGTCGGGCATCGTCATCCGATTCGTCCTGCGACCGTTCTCGGTTGCCTTCGGGCAGATCCTGGCCGAGGGCTCGACTCCCGAACGCGAAGCGATCGTGGCCGGTTCGATTCAGCGGGCTCAACCCTTCGTGATCGTGATCTGGGCGTCGTTGCTCGTCGCGGCGGCCATGGCGGTCGCTCAACCAGCGCTCTGACTCCGCGCCCGTCGTGTCGGCGGTGTTTTCTGGTTTCGGCGGGGGTGGAAGTGCTTGCGCGGAACAGCGTTTCGTTTTACGCTGACCGGAGTCGGCGGGTGAGGGGCCCGTCGCTGGAGGGGGAATCATGTTGCGAGGGACTCGAGTCGTCCTGGCGTCGGCTGTCATGGCCATCGGACTGTTGGCCGGTGCGTCCGGCGTATCGGCCGATCACGCGGGGGAGACCGCCACATCGGAGACCACTGAGGGTCTCACCGACGGCCAGACGATCACCATTTCGGTGGCCAATATGAAGATGCCGGGTATGAACACGGCTCAGATCATGATGGCCAACACCTGGCCTGTGAAGGGGCCCGAAGCGTTCAACCTGGCCGAGTTCGGTGACGCGCCGACCGTCAACATCAACCCCGACGGCACGGGAACGTTCGACTACGCGGTGAAGCTCGATCACGGAACGTTCAACTGCCTCGAGACCCAGTGTCACGTCGTCGTTTTCCAGGGCATGGGCTTCGATTCGTACACCGCGGGACTGCCGGTGTCGTTCGCCGATCCGGCTGCTGCGACCACCCCGCCCACCGAGGCGCCGGCTGCGACCGAGGCGCCGGCTGCGACCGAAGCGCCCGTTGCGGTCGATGCAGCGGCACCCGAGGAAGAGTCGGGTGACGATTCGGGTGGCGGCTCGGCCGGCATCATCATCGCGATCGTTGCGGCGGTCGTCGTGATCGGTGGCGGTGGAGCAGTGCTCGCCAGGCGCCGCAAGGGCTGAGCACTCTGCGTACACG
>VERK01000226.1 GCA_018882725.1 Actinomycetota bacterium
GTCGTCATGATGTCGTGCTCGTCGTGTTGCTCAGCGTCATTGGGGCTCGGTGGGCTTCCAGTCGGGGAGGACCCGGGCGATGAAGTCTCGCACCGTGTGGAGGTCGTCGTGCGTGTCGATGTCGACGGCCAGTGTCGCATCGTCGATCTCGATCACCGGCAGTCCGAGGTGCTCGGCCTGAGCGCGGTGAGCCGCGAGTGAGCCGGGCCCGTACATGAACTCCCAGTGGGCGAACGTGGCGCGGGTGAGTGCGAGCACGTTGGTGCCGTCGCGACGCCGGTCGGTCGCGACCAGCACGCGCTCGCCTTCATCCGATGGCATGGCGATGGCGGCTCCGATCGCGCGCACGATGTCGGTGGCGAGGGGAAGGTCGGCATGAGCGACCACGATCCAGTCGGCGTCGGTGGACCGCAACACCGAGTCGCGGGTGGCCGTGAGCGACGGATTGAGACCGCTGGCGTCGGTGGTCACCACGGTCGCCGCTCGTGAGCGGGCCCACTGCGCCACCGAGTCGTCGTTGCACACCACGATCGTGTCGGCGTCGTCGCGCGGGGCGACGACGATCTCGGCCATGGCCTGCGCCAGGCGCGAGCGCTGGTCGGGTGTGAAGTGGTCGGCCAAGCGCGACTTGCCGTGCTCGAACGAGCGCACCGGAATCACGAGGGCGATGCGGTCGGGCACGTCGGTGAGCCTATGGCCCAGGGTTACGCTGGCTGTCGGGAGGTGCCATGACGACGAACGGCAGTCGAGCCATTCGGGTAGCGGTGATCGGCGCCGGCTCGTGGGGAACCACGGTCGCCAGCATCGTGGCTCCCAACACGCCGACGACCCTGTGGGCTCGGCGCACCGATCTGGTCGATGCGATGCGGATGACGCGGCGCAACCCGTCGTATCTCGCCGACTTCGAGTTGCCGACCGAACTCGCATACACCGATTCGTTGAGCGAGTCGTTGAACGGGGCCGACGTGGTGGTGATGGCGGTGCCGTCGCACGGCTTCCGCGACGTGTTGGCCGAAGCGGCGCGCCACGTGCGGCCGTGGGTTCCGGTCGTGAGCCTGTCGAAGGGTCTCGAGCGCAGTTCGTTGAAGCGCATGAGCGAAGTGGTGGCCGACGAGTTGCCGGGCCATCCGGTGGCCGTGCTCACCGGACCGAACCTCGCCAAGGAGATCATGGCTGGCCAACCGGCGGCGGCCGTGGTGGCGATCGACGACAAGGTGATCGCCGAAGAACTGCAACGCATCTTCACGCGCCCGTCGTTGCGCGTGTACACGAACCCCGACGTGGTGGGTTGCGAAGTAGCCGGAGTGGCCAAGAACGTGATCGCCATTGCCTCGGGAATGGCCGCGGGCATGGGATTCGGTGACAACACGCGCGCCACGCTCATCACGCGAGGTCTGGCCGAGATGACGCGCCTCGGCATGGCGATGGGTGGCGAGGGGCTGACCTTCGCCGGTCTGGCCGGTATGGGTGACCTCATCGCCACGTGTTCGTCGACCCAGAGCCGAAACAACCAAGTGGGTCTGCGACTGGGCAAAGGCGAGACGATCGAGGACATCATCGCATCGATGACGATGGTGGCCGAGGGCGTGAAGAGTTCACCGTCGCTTCTCGATCTCGCGCGACGTCACCAAGTGGAGATGCCGATCACCGAGCAGGTGGTGGCGGTGTGTCACGAGGGTCGGTCGGCCCGTGAGGCGCTCGGACACTTGATGGGTCGACGCCGTCGGAGCGAAATTGGCTAGGTGGTGGCGGCGCTCGTCGAGCGCGTCGATCTCGGGACGACTGACCGGTGTGCTCGGCTCGTCGTGGCGCGCCACGGTCACGTCGTGGGGTGACCTCGTGGGCGACGACGCGGCGTCGACAGTGCGCTGGTTCGTGGCCGCTGACGATCGTTGGTATCGCCCCGCGAGCGAGGTGGCCGTGCGTCAACGCCTGGTGGAAGGCGCACCGGTGTTCGAGACGCGCGTGCGTGTTCCGGGTGGTGACGTCGTTCAACGCATCTGGTCGGTGTCGGGTGAGCGCGGTCGAGATTTCACGATGTTCGAGTTCGAGAACGATTCGCCGATGCCAGTCGTCGTGGCGCTGACGAATCCGCATCTGGTGAGTGCTCGGGCACTTGTTTCGCAACCGGCCCGCGGCCTCGACCAAGACGCACCGGTCGTGGTGCCGATCGGCCATCGCACGAGTGTGCGACTGGCTCTGCCTCACCTGATCGACGGCGACTCGTCCTGGCCCGATGGTCTGGCTGATTGGCCAGCAGTGGCCCGCGGGTGGGTTGCCACGGCTGAACGCGCGTCGCGACTCTCGTTGCCCGACCAAGTCGGGGGTGTGCTGCTCACCGATGCCGTGGTTGCGTCGCGGGCGCAGGCGCTGTTGGTCGGCGACGCGCCCCTCGATGCCGCTTCGTGGCTGCTCGTGATGCGCGAGCGGGAGGCGATGAAGCTGGCGGCGAACGGCGTGGTCGCAGTCGACGATGTCGACGTGGCGGTTGTCGAGCGAGCCGAGTCGGTGATCGCCGATCTGCGGCGTGGACGCGGAGACGTGACGAGGATGCGGCTGGCTTTGCTCGCCGCCGCACGTTTGCTCGCGAACGACGAGTGGGCGTCGGGCGATCTGGTGGCGGCCGCGGCGCGAGCGCGGCGAGTTCGTGCGTCGTCACTGCCCGAGGTGTTCGGTGCGGTCGAGCCGACGTCGTTGCCCGACTGGACGTCGCTCGCTCTTCCCGCTTTCGTGGACGACCGGTTGGCGCGTTGGACCGGCGGCGATGAAGTGACACTGTTGCCGGACGGTTTGCCCGATTCGTGGTTGGGTTCGGCGTGTGAAGCACACGGTGTGATGACGACCGATCGGCATCGAGTGTCGTGGGCGATCCGGTGGCACGGTGAGCGCCCGGCGGTCTTGTGGGAAGTCGACGGACCACCTGGATTGGTGTTGAGCAGCGGAGTGGACTCGTCGTGGTCGTCATCGGCCCCGCGAGGCGAAGCCTTGTGGAGCGCTCCGCGCCGCCGACCCACCTCTTTGTCGCTCGGCACCGACCCGTCGTTCAACTGAAGTAGGGTTCCAGCATTCTCGAACGGGGGCTCCCATGAAGAAGTTGCTAGTTGCGTTTTCCGCTGCCGCTGCCAGTTTGGCGATCTGGGCGCCCGCGCGGGCGATCACACCGACGACCGCCACGATTGATTGCTCTGCACAGGGTGCACAAGGACCTTTCAACTTCAGTGGCCAAGTAGGTGAGAGCTTCACGTTGGTTAACTCGGGTGCGTCAGGGTGCACGCTGAGTCAGATGGCCGGTGTAGTTACCC
>VERK01000227.1 GCA_018882725.1 Actinomycetota bacterium
GTCGACAACAAGGCGTCGAGGGCGGCCTCGACCCGGGCCAATTCGCGATCGGTGATGGTTGTGCTCATGCGAGCAGTCTTTCATTCGGGGGCTGGCTCGCCGAAACGGAGGTTCGCGACGGGTTCGGGTCAGCCGCCGATATTCAGAATGCGGGCGTCGAAGTAGAAGGTGGTGACTCCGGATTCGATGCCGATCGCGGCCGGATACACCGAATTGCGCCAGAGCTGGTCGATGGTGTCGCCGGGGCCGGCCGACCACCACACGATGAACCAGGGCTGTGGAGACGCGTCGTTGGTAGCCGACCACACGAATGATTGGAGGCAGTCAGAGGGCTGAATCGTGTCGGTCGCGACAGGAATAGCCGCGTAGTCGACGAAGTCCCCGGGTGTCACGTCGTACGACGCCGTAATCTGCTCCGACCAGTCGAAGATGTCGGTGCCGAGCGCGCGCATGGTCGAGAGGAACGTGCCCCAATCGCCGAGCCAGGCGGTCTCGAATCGCTCACCCAGTTGGCAGCCGTGAGTTCGCACGACCACTCGGGCGTCTTCGCGCGCGGTGAAGGGGACTTCGACGGACGGCGGATTGCTCGTCGTATCGGCGACGAACGGTTGAACCTGGATCGACGAGAGTTCGCCACTGGCATCGAAGAAGACTTCGTCGAGTACGTAGACACCATCGGGGAGAGGCGATCCCTCGTTCGGAGTGGGCGACAATGGTCCGGTGCGGGATCCCCAGTGACTCCACTCGGGGTAGTCGGTCGTTTCCGTCCACCCTGGTTCGAGTGGAGCGATCGGCGTCGAAATCGCGACCGGCTCCGCAACACTGTTTTCGCTCGCGCGGTCTTTGCCGTCACTGCACGCGGCCAGCGCGACGACAATCGCAGTGGCGGAGATCGTGGAGACGACGCGCGGGCGATTCACGCCCGTTGTTCTAGCCGAGATCGGCCGCGACCGCGGGATGGACCACACGACCGCTCTCCACGTTGACGGCCCCGGCCAATTCGCCGCGGACCGACAACGCCGACGACCACCCACTGGCCAACGCGCGAACATAGGGCAGAGTCGCGGCTGTGAGTGCGGCCGTCGACGAGCGCGGCACCGCGGCCGGCATGTTCGGTGTGGCCGAGACGCGCACGTGGCCCATCGAGCGAACGGGCTCGGCGTGCGACGTGAGTTGCACTCCCTCTACACAGCCGCCTTGATCGATCGCGATGTCGACCACCACTGATCCTTCGGGCATCAGATCGAGAATCTTCTTGGTGATGACGATCGGCGCCTTGTGACCCGGTGTGAGAACCGCACCGACCATCACTTCGGTGATCGGCGCGAGCTCTTCGATCGCCTGTGGCGTCGACACGATGGCACGAGCGAGTGGGCCGCAATCCCGCGCGACCGCTTGTGCTCGTTCGAGGTTCAAGTCGGCGACGATCACTTCGGCGCCCATTCCGGCGGCCACTTCGGCGGCGTGTCGTCCGGACACTCCGGCACCGATGACGAGCACGGTGGTCGGTTCGACACCGGGTAGACCACCCATGAGCATTCCTCGTCCGCCATTGCGCGCTTCCAAGTACGACGCTGCGATCTGAGTGGCCAGGCGTCCGGCGACCATGCTCATCGGAGCCAACAACGGAAACGTGCGATCGACTTCCACCGACTCGTAGGCGATGGCCCGACAGCCCGACGCACACAGCGCCTGAGCGACGTCGGGCGCGGCCGCGAGATGCAGATATGTGAACAAGGTGTGATGGGCCCGGAACTTGTCGAACTCGGCTGGTTGCGGCTCCTTGACGTGCAGCAGAAGGGTGGCTTCGTCGAACACCGCGTCAGCGGACGGAGCGATACGAGCACCGGCTTCGGTGTACTCCTCGTCCTTGAATCCCGAACCGAGCCCGGCGCCCTTCTCCACGATCACGGTGCGCCCGTCAGCAACGAGTGCGGCCGCTCCCTTGGGGGTGAGCGCGACCCGACGCTCGTGCTCCTTCACCTCTTTCAGAACGCCGACGATCTGTGCTGACTCCCACGACGAAGATGCTTCGCGTGACATGCCGACTCCTTCCGCCTGGTTTCAGTCAACCAGTTGCCGATTGATTCGAGGGCGGGGTGTCGATCCGTTGTGACGGATCTCCGTCTAGTTCTGGGTGAAGCGCAGGGCCCCGCGCGCGTGGACCCGATCCATGAAGTCGGGCAGGTAGGCGAGAGTCGGGTTCTCGCGGACCATCTCGTCGAGGATCACCGCGTCGTCGCCCACCAAGACGCGCCATTCGTCGTTCTTCACGGCATCGAGGATGATGGTCGCGGCCTGAGCGGCCGTCGTCGGCGCATTGTCGCGAAACGCCTCGCCTTGAGCCTGGATGCCGAGACGGAGGTCTTCGTCGCTCGCGCCGCTCACGTCGAGTCCGGCCTTCGTGAGGCGGGCCCGCAACTGTGCGATCTGTTCTTCGGTCATCTCCTTCGGATCGCCACCCAGCAACTTGCGTGAGTTGATGGCGATCGACGTGCCGATGTGCCCCGGCATCACGAGCGTGGCCTTGAGGTGCGGAGCGTTGATCCGGAAGTCGGTGATGAGCGCTTCGGTGAAACCCTTCACCGCGAACTTGGCCGAGCTGTACGCGGTGTGGGGAATGTTGGGGCCGAGCGAGGCCCAGAAGCCGTTGACCGAACTGGTGTTGACGACCTGACCGATGTCGGACTTCAGCAGGAGCGGCAGGAACGCGCGGGTGTTGTAGTACACGCCGTACCAGCACACTCCGAATGTCTTCTCCCATTGCTCGCGTTCGTCGTCGACGATGCTGCCTCCGCCACCGATGCCCGCATTGTTGAACAGCAGGTTCACGTGATCGCGCCAGCCGGCCACGACGTCGCGGAAGGCCAGCACATCGGATTCGACCGACACATCGGCGACGTGGCTGAGAACGCGACCAGGATTGCCGGCACACAGAGCCGACGTCTCGACCATGTTGTCTTCGATGACATCGCACATCGCGACATCGCAGCCATCGGCCGTGAGTTGACGAACGAGTTCGCGTCCCATGCCGGTGCCACCCCCGGTGACCACGGCGACACGACCGGAGAATCCTGAGGCGAAGCGCATGAGAAAACCCTAGTCGGAGGGGGTTTTGGGGAAATCCCTCAAGGGGCACCAGGGGAGGCCCGATACCCGTCCCGTGAATTCCCAACGACCGGTCCGTTTCGCACCTTTCGTGGTGCTCGTCGCCCTGGTGGCCTACGTGGCCATCGTCGTGGCGATGATGACCGGGGAATCGGTCGCCCGTGCGGCGGCCGTGGGCG
>VERK01000228.1 GCA_018882725.1 Actinomycetota bacterium
ACCACGCACCAACCGCTGCAGGACTTGGTGATTCAGGTGAACATCGATTCCGATCACGGTCACATGATGTGGGGCACCACGTCACGGCGCAGCGGTCAGGCTCTCAGCTTGGTGGACGGCCCGGCGCGAGTCGAACTGCACATTCCGTCGTTGCCGCTACTCGAGGGTCGCTACCACCTGTCGGTTGGCATCACCGATTCGCCCGAGACCCACATGTTCGATCGTTGGGAACGGCGGATCTGCTTCGACGTTCGTCAGTTGCGCGCGTACGACATGGGTGCGGTGCACATTCCGGTGTCGTGGAGCATCAGCGGCACGCGCAACATCGTGCAGCGCGGCTAACGCGGCTTGTGGCAATGCCACGTTGCGAAGTGATACGGCGGAAGGAAGCCGTAAGCCCGTGACTCCTGGTTCGTTGCGGCAATTGCGATGTCACGGTCGAAGTCGAGAGTGTGGCGGGCCACCTCGACCAGGCTCTCCACAACGAAGCCATCACCGTTGGAGGGCGGTGCGGGGACGCGGCCGAGGAGCATGTCGCGCCACTCTTCAGTGACCAGCACCTGCGCCGTGAAGCCCATCTCGCGCAGCGTGAACGTGAGATCCCATCCGAACCGGAAGAACACCGGTGTGTTGTCGGCGTGGAACTCGGGAGTGCTCGGCACGTTGGTGGCGCCCTCGAGCAGAGGAACCTGCAAGAACATGTGCCCGCCCGGCGCCAGCATGCGGTAGATCTCTGATAGCGCGCGCTTGGTGTCGGGAACGTGTTCGAGTACGTGCGGCGTGAGGAGCACGTCGATCGACGAGTCGGGGAGAGCGATGTTCTGCAGGTCGATCTGGATGTCGCCCTCGTGGGCCGAGAGGTCGAAGTCGCTGGCCGTGTAGCGGAAGTGACGGCGCATCATGAGCCGGTACTTGTCACCGAGGCGGGGGCTGGTCTCGAGGATGCGCAGGCCCTTGGGTTTGCGCACGCGCGACACGAAGCAGTGCATCAGGAATCGGTCGCGAGCGATGCTTCCGCACTGCGGACACTGCGCCATCTCCGAGTGGAACGGTCCGTCGAATGCGGGGCCGTGCCAGCGGCAGATGTTGCAGGCAGCCGGATGCGAAGTGGCCTTCGGATCGACGACCCACGGGCCTTGGCGGGCCTCCCACCAGTCGCCGGCGGGTGCGGCCAGACCGAGTTTGCGAGCGAGTGGACGGAGAGGTGCCTTGATGCTGTTCAGACCGATAGGTGACACCGACACGGTGTCAGATTAACGAATGGTGTCGCGCAGGTGACGGGCAGGGATCGCCCGACCTCACATCGGACGACTGTTACTGTCGATCCATCAAATGTCTGCCGAAATGACCGCCGATTATCCGCGTGTGCGCGTGGTCATCTTGTCGTTCGACGGTGGCGACATGACGCTCGACTGTCTCCAGTCGTTGGTGCGCACCGAGTGGCCGGCCGATCGGCTCGAGATCGTGATGGTCGACAATGGTTCGCTCGACAACATTGCGCTGCGAGTGCGGGACAAGTTTCCGTCCGTCCGAATCCTCGAACCGTTGGCGAATTTGGGGTTCGCCGGTGGATGCAACCTCGGGATGCAGGCCCCCGCCGAGGATGGGTTCGAGCCTGACCTCGTTGCCCTCGTCAACAACGACGCGACCGTGGCCCCGGGCTGGCTCGCACCTCTGGTGGAGACCATGGGGACCGCGAGCGACATCGGTGCGGTGTCGGCCAAGATGGTGTTCGCGCCGCGGTTCACCGGTTTCGACTACACGGTCGAGGCAGCCGGGCCGGTTCCCGACAACGAGCCGCCCGGGGTGTGCATCACTCAGGTTCGGATTGGGGGCGAGGTCGACTACGTGCGCTTCGTCACCGACGAAAGCGTGTACGCGTCCATGCCGATCGAACCCGAGTCGGACGACGAGCTGCGGCGTTGGACGAAGACTGCGGGCAGCATCCGCGTGTCGTGGGAGAACGCTGACGTGGTGAGGCCGGTGACCGTGAGCCTTCGTGTGAAGGCCTGGTCGGAGCGCGTGGTCACGTTCCGGTCGGACGCCGGCGAGGTGCGCACAGTGGTGGGAAACGAGCCGGTATGGGTGGACGTGCCGATCGGCACCGATCAGTTCGATGTGATCAACAACGTGGGATCCAATCTCTTCGCCGGTGGCTTCGGCGGTGATCGTGGTTTCCAAGAGCGCGATCGCGGGCAGTACGACGCTCCGGCCGAAGTGTTCGCGTGGTGCGGCGGGGCAGTGTTGCTGCGCCGCGAATACCTCGATTCGGTCGGAGTGTTCGACGATCGTTTCTTCTTGTATTACGAAGACACTGATCTGTCGTGGCGTGGTCGTTTGCAGGGCTGGCGCTACGTGTACGAGCCGCGGTCGTTGGTGCGCCACCGTCACGCTCAGTCGAGTGGAGTGGGTTCACTCGTTTTCCGGTTCCACACCGAGCGCAATCGTTTGCTCATGTTGGCCAAGTGCGCGCCGGCACGGGTGGCATGGCGAGCCGCACTTGGTGAAGTGAAGCGCAATGTGCGGATCCACTGGGTCGACCTCGTGAAGCGGCCATTGACGTTGCAGATGCCTCTCAAGCCAGTGGCGGCCGAGCGACGACACGTGCTGCTGTCGTTCTTCAAGTTCTTGCCCGGGATGCTTCGCGACCGCTGGATGATGGACCGGCGAGTGAGTCGACGATCGCTCATGCGATGGGAGGTCACCAAGTGAGTCGGGTGGCCATCTACAACCTGTATTGGTCCACGTACGGTGGAGCCGAGCAGGTGAGCGGTGCATTCGCCGAGTTCTTGCGGGACGGCCACGAGGTGACGTTGCTCGGCCCGGAGAAGATCGACGTCGCGAAATCGCGAGATCGGTTGGGTCTCGACCTGTCGGGGTGTGGTTTCGCCAAGGCTGAGAACGATGACGACGCCAGTGAACTGAGCGCTGGGTTCGACGTGTTCGTCAACGGCACCTACCGGAGCCGGGCGGTCAATCGTGCAGCGCGCGGCATCTACTACGTGCATTTTCCGCAACCGCTCGACACGCCGCGTCAACGTGTGAATCAAGGCGTGTCGCGTGCGGCCTCACGGACGTTCTCGGCGGTACCCGGTCGCCTGCGTTCGTCGTCGAGGTTCGCTCGCATCCAGAAGGGCTTCGAACGCCGCGTGATCGATCCGTCGTGGACCGGCTCGTACACCGACTACGTAGCAAACTCGGAGTACACCGCCCACTGGACACGAGAGATCTGGGGTGTGTCGAGCACGGTGGTGTACCCGGC
>VERK01000229.1 GCA_018882725.1 Actinomycetota bacterium
GGGCGTGGCGAGGGTGTAGCCGCGATTGCGGGCCTCCACCAGCGTGTCGGGACCGAAGCACAAACCGACTTCGGAGTCGACGATGTCGTTGATGATGGCCTCGTCGTCCCAGTTGTCGAGGTCGTACACCAACTGCGTGCGCTTGTCGCCGAGGTAGCGGGTGTGCTCGAACTTCACGGGCCGTTCCATGTGGGTCACGCTAGTCGGGCCTTGGCCGGGGCCGCCGGACGGGACTACACCTCGTTGGCGGTGGGCCCCACGGCGCCGATGGCGTCGAAGTATGCGAGGTGCGCCTCCGCCACGTTCACCACGTCGACATCATCGAGCAGAGCGACGCCAGTCTCGTCGGCCTGGCCGAGCAGATACGCGATGAGCGCGTCGTCAGATACAACCACGGGTTCAGCGATGTCTTGCGGACGATCGATCACGGCATCCGGCTGGAGTCCCTTGTCGTGAAGCCAGTTGACGTGCAGCGCGAGCAGCTGCTCGAGTTCGCTCATGGTGAGACGGGCTTTGGTTTGGTCGGGGATGTTGTCGACCACGAAGGCGATGGCTTGATCGATTTGATACACCGCGCGCGGTGCGAGCGCGTCGAGGCGACGGGCTTCACGGCCGGTGACGAGAGCCGCGATGAGAAACACGAGCAGCGCAGCGACGAGCACGTAGATCCACATCGCGCCTCACGCTACCCCGACGCTCCAACCGGCGTTTTGGTGAGGATTCTTCACCCTGGAGGTCGAGTTCCCGCACCAAAAAACACGGTGGGTGGCAGGGCAACCAAGGGCTGCTTCGCCACCCACCGAGTGAGTGCTGTGCTGAGTTTTTGGTGAGGATTTTCAACCCCTGGGGTTGAAGATCCTCACCAGAACAACGGTCAGATGCCGATGCGCTGTGCGAGCAACTCGCGGTGGTAGGTCGGGTCGCCGAACAGCAACTCCGACGACTTCGCACGCTTGAAGTACAGGTGCGCCGGGTGCTCCCAGGTGAAGCCGATACCACCGTGGATCTGAATGTTCTCGGCGGTGGCGTGGAAGTACGCCTCCGAGCAATACGCCTTGGCGAGCGAAGCGACCGACGGAAGTTCGTCGTTCATCTCGCTGGCGCACCACATGCCGTAGTACGCAGCCGACTTGGCCGACTCGACCTCGAGCAACATGTCGGCGCACTTGTGCTTGATCGCCTGGAACGAACCAATCGGGCGACCGAACTGCACGCGAACCTTCGCGTACTCGACAGCCATCTCGAGAACCTTCTGCGCTCCACCAACCTGCTCGGCGGCGAGGCCGACGGCGGCGAGATCGAGAACCGACGACAGAACGCTCCAACCCGCACCCTCGGTGCCGATGAGTTCGCCGGCAACATCCTTGAATTCGAGCTTGGCCTGCTTGCGGGTCTGGTCCATCGTGCTGAGCGCGGTACGCGTGAGGCCCGATGCCTTGCCGTCGACGGCGAACAGGCTCACGCCCTTGCCGGTCTTGGCCGCCACGATGATGAGGTCGGCGGTGTGTCCGTCGATCACGAACATCTTGGTGCCGTTGAGCTTGAACGACGAGCCGCTGCCGGACGCCTGCATCGTGATGCCGCTCTCGTCCCACTTGCCCGACGGCTCGGTGAAGGCGAGAGTCGCGATGGTCTCGCCCGCGGCGATGCCGGGGAGATACTTCTTCTTCGCGGCCTCGTCGCCCGACTGGAGCAACGTGTTGGCGGCGAGCACGACAGTGGCGAAGTACGGAGCGCACAGCAACGCGCGGCCCATCTCTTCGAGCACGACACCGAGTTCGACGTACGAGTAGCCCGATCCGCCGTAGGCCTCGGGGATGTGCAGGCCCTGAAGGCCCATCTGCTCACCCATTTGCGACCACACGGCCTTGTCGAAACCGGCTTCGGTTTCCATCTGCTCACGCACGGCGGTCTCGGCGCTCTTGGCCTCGAGGAACGCGCGGACTGTCTTGCGGAGTTCTTCCTGTTCTTCGGAGAATGCAAAGTTCATGACGTCATATTGATGGTGTCGGGCGGCCGGCCCCAAGTCGTCGTGTGTACACCGGTGTATGCAATTTGGCGGCTGAGCGATACCGTGGCGCCATGGCCAGCGAAGTCGGAATCCGCCAGATGCGTGCCGAGGCGGCTGCCACCGTGCGGCGCGCCGCGGCCGGCGAACACCTCGTCATCACCATCGACGGCCGACCGGTTGCGTCACTCGGCCCGTTGTCGGGGGTCGACGGCCAGGTTCGCCTGGCCGATCTGGTGGCTCAAGGTCTCGTGATCGGGCCACGTCGCACCGGCGAATGGGTTCCGCGTGACCCGATCTCGGTGTGGTCGGGGTCGCGCGTCGATCGTCTGCTGCGAGACATCCGATGACGCTCTACCTCGACTCGTCGGCTCTCGTGTCAGCCGTGATCGACGGGCGCAATCGCGCGCAGGTGCTCGATGCGATGTCCTGCGACCCCAACTGGTGTGCCAGTGCACTCACTCTCACCGAAGCACTCGCGTTGATTCCGCGCCTCACCGACGAATCGGTAATTCGGCGCGACTTGGAAGACGAGATGCGTTTGCTGTGGGATCGTGTAGCGGTGATACCGGTCGATCAGAGGTGCCTCGATCGCGCAGCACAGATTTCGCTGGAGCAGCCGGTGCGAATCGCCGATGCAATCCACCTCGCCTCAGCTGACCGCCTGCCGCGACCAATTGCATTCATCACCTTCGACCCTGCTCAGATTCCGGTCGCGATTTCACTCAACTTCAACGTAATCTCATCTTAGAAATCAATGACTTCGAGCCACGTGCAAAATGCCCCCTACGGCTCTGAACTATTCGAGTGAGGCGACGTATATGAAGAGAAGATATTCCTTTTCGCGTGACGTTCTTGTTCCATACCTGGTCTCAAAAAGTGATCGGAGAGGAAGCGACTTTTCGAACAGACAGTTAGCGATCTTCTCGGGCGACGTCGTCGGGCGCTCAAGCGTTCTCGATGGTTGGTACGCCCAAGATGAGATTTCAGCGCTCTTAGAATTCTTGGCAGCGAATGCAGTCGATGCTTACTCGGGAGTGTGCGTCGACGTAGGAGCGAACGTGGGGTCTCACTCAATTCCACTAGCCAACGTCTTCACCAGAGTTATCGCTATCGAACCACACCCGGAGACTTACCGATTGCTCCATCTGAATGTCGAGAGGTTGAACAATGTCATCGCTCTGCAGCTTGCGATCTCAGACACCACAGGCACCGAGTTACTAACCGTGCCCGACAACCTACATAGT
>VERK01000027.1 GCA_018882725.1 Actinomycetota bacterium
TGTCGGACCAGTAGACGGACCCGTATCTGGCTACTTCGAGTACTACATCACAAACCTCCAGACCTTGGGGGTTACACCCGACTTTGCAACGGCACAAAACCTCTACAGAGTTCCAGCAATCGCTTCAGCCACCAAGCTTCCAGCAGGCTTTCCCTACGTCACATTTCAAGCTCGACTGACCAACTTGGTACCTGCTCAGGTCCACTGGGTTCGGTTTGTTCTCTCCGAGCCCAGTGCTCAATCCTCGTTCGTTCCTCACGGCATCGTTCCGATCTACTATCGACGAGGAAGCGTCTACTTGTTTAGGTCGATTGCCTCCGAGGTGGGTTTGGCACCCAGCCCACAAGCAACGATTCAACTCCGAGTCACCTCTTCGTCGAGAAGAGTCTGTTCGGTGAATTCTCGGAGACAGGAACTAAGGATGACTGGCCTGGGGATCTGCCAGGTCACGATCGAAGTGAACGAAGGCAACAGAAAGACAACGGATCTTTTTGAACTTGAGGTCAGGTCCCAGTAGGAACCTCATGCGCCAGTCTCTTTCCCGTGAAGTCGGTTTCAGCCAAACTCAGGCCCCTATCAAGTGGGGACACGAGTGACCATGAGGTTGATCCGCGCGCTCGTCTCTAGCCTTCTGCTGATTGGGATCTGGGCTTCTCCTTGGTTGAAGCCGATTCATGCATTCGCAGCTCCGAATTGGTCGGTTGATGTTCGGGTTGCCGGGGATGATCGCTACGGAACCGCCGCAGCGCTACTCGCCTACTACCCACAACAGAATGTATCGACTGTCGTTCTTGTCAGTGGCGAGTCTTTTGCGGACTCGCTCTCAGCTTCACCTCTTGCGGCGAAGCTCGGCGCTCCGCTACTCCTTACGCGATCGGGCTCACTACCTGATGTCACACGAAGGGCGATTCAACGGCTTCAGCCAAACACGATCGTGATCGTTGGGGGACTAGCTGCAATTTCCGACTCAGTTCGCCGGGACCTCAGTCAGCTTGGTGTCGCCACAATCATTCGACTATCTGGCGCTGACCGCTACGAAACTAGTGCAGCGGTTGCAACTTATGGCTGGCAGGCACCAGTTCCACGAGTCTTCGTCGTAAGTGGTGAGACTTTTGGGCCAGGTATGGTTGCTGGTCCCATTGCCGCCGCGTACGGAAACCCTCTCGTTCTTACAACGTCAACTCACCTCCCTGAATCAGTAGGTCGGGCGTTAGTCCAACTGCGTGCCGGAGATGCGCTTGTTCTTGACTACGGAAGCGGAGCGACCAAGGTGGACCGAGATGTCAACGGCCGACTTTGGGACGTGACGACTGGGTATGTCATCGGAAACTACGCACAAGATGTGGTCGACTTGTCGAACAAGTGGTTACGGCAGCTAACGAATGATCGGTACTTGAGTAACCCATTTGAGACCAGCATCAACGGATTTGTGATTACAAGCGAGTCTTTCCCCGATTCCCTCGGGGTCGGAGCCTTGGCTGGTCTGACACGACGTCCAGTCTTTCTTTCGGGTCGATCCTGCGTACCAGAAACGACCGACGAGACAATCGGAATGCTCAAACGAACCTCAGTCACGATCATTGGGGGAGCAGCGGCATTGTCAGCCGAGGTAGCTCAAGGCGCGCTTTGTTCGGCTTCATCGACCTCTCCACCTGCGAGTAGCCCTAATGTCACCCTGCCGCCCAATTCGACCCCAAGTAAACGTGCTTACAACCCCACGTGCAGCGTCACATTCAGCTCTTTCACGTCGTCGGCAAAAAGCCCAACGTTCTTCTTGCGACTGGTCGCTGACTCAAGTGGAACACCGCCACCTTCAGAAATCTTGTCGTCTTTGTTTGTGACATTTTCGTATTCGATCTCACGAAACACTGACCTGGCTAGCTACTACGGGAATGGCTCGATCACCAGCCTCACAAGTGCATTCGGTGGCGAGGCGCTCAATGGCTACTTCTACACTGACCCTGACAGGCGACAATCAACCGTTGAGTTTTCAATCGTTGTTACTTTGTCTAACGGGTCGAAGTGCTCAGCAAAGGGAAGCCTATTTAGTTATTAGCCGCCTCCAAGGTGCCGCCTTACGGATTCATCCCCCATTTTTCCCGCATTCCCACACGTTGCTGAGAAGTTCAGTGCCTTCCGTTAAATGTGAAGAGCCTGCTCAATGGGTTCCCCACGTTCCCAGACGTTCCATCTGACTGCACTCGTAATGCGTAGGTCAGGGGTTCGATTCCCCTCTCGGGCTCCACTCATCCGCATCTTTGTGTGATGTTTTGGTGAGGATTCTTCACCTCCAGGGTGGATTTTTCTCACCAGAACACAATTGGATAACGCAGCGCCCGCGTCGGAATTTGAGGCTCGACCTCACAGACGAAGTCCGTCATCCCGCCTGCCGTCGACGGTCCAGCAAAAAACCGGTCTGTGCGTTTGGAAGTACGATCGGCGTATGAATCTCCTCAGACGCACAGGTGGGGCGATCATTCTGTTGCTGACTCTGTTGGTGATTGCACCGCTACACCTTCAGTCCCATGCCTTGGCTACACAAGTGACGTGCTTCGCTTATGTGGCGAACTTCGACAGTGACACCGTGTCTGTGATCAGTGTCGCTTCCAATTCGGTCGTTTCAACGATCGCGGTGGGTGACGGCCCCGAGGGAGTGGCGATCACTCCCGACGGGACCAAAGCCTACGTCACCAACTTGCTCAGCGGCACTTTGTCGGTGATCGACACCGCATCGAACACCATCACCTCCGTCAGCCCAATCGGAACCGCGCCACGAGGGATCGGCTTCACGCCCGACGGCAGCAGGGCCTACATCGCCACTTCGGGCAGTGACACCGTGACGGTGATCGACACCGCATCGAACACCACCACCTCCGCCATCCCCGTCGGGTCGCGCCCGCACGGGATAGCGATCACCCCCGACGGCAACAAGGCCTACGTCACCAACATCTTCGACGACACCGTGACGGTGATCAACACCACAACCAACACCACCACCTCCGCCATCCCTGTCGGGGCCGCCCCCTACGGGATAGCGATCACTCCCGACGGCACGCGGGTCTACGTGGCTGACCGCGACAACGTGACAGTCATCAACACCACAACCAACACCACCACCTCCGCCATCTCCACGGGAAGCGATCCCATCGGGGTGGCGATCACCCCCGACGGCACAAAGGCCTACGTCGCCAACAACCTTGCTAACACGGTCACCGCGATCAACACCACAACCAACACCACCACCTCCGCCGTAAACGTCGGTCTGCAACCGTACGCATTGGCGATCTCCCCCGACGGCACGAGGGTGTACGTCACCAACGATCTGAGCGACACTGTTTCGGTGATCGACGCGACCACCAGTCCGCCCGTAGTCACCGCCACGATCAACGTCGGCGACCGACCGGGTGGAATCGCCATCAATTGCGTGACGACTCCGACCCCCGCACCTCCACCGATCGTCTCACTACACCACTCGAGCCTCGATTCGAACGGTGGAACGTGCGTGACGAACGGAATCGCGACCACCACATCAGCGCGCACACCATTCCTCGGCTACTCGTACATCCCAGGTGCCGACGAATGCACCCGCCCCGGTTTCACGTTCCAAGGTTGGGCCGCGACGACGAAACCCGACACCGTCATTCCACTTCCGCTCCTGCGCGGCTGGGACGACGGTATCTGGCGCTACTTCATCGCCAACACGTACGACCTCATCGCCGTCTGGAAACCATCGACCTGAGTTGCGTGGTGTTTTGGTGAGAATTCTTCACCTCCAGGGTGAATTTCTCTCACCAGAACACAATTGGATGACGCAGCGCCCGCTCCAGATTTCAAGGCTCGACCTCAAAGATACAGCCCGCCTGCCTTCGACCGGCTGGCACCGGAACCGGGCGACACCGTTGGACGTACGATTAGCGCATGCATCTCGTCAGACGCATCAGTGTGATGGTCATCGTCATGATGGCTGCGTTGGTGATTGCGCCCGTGCAACTGCAACCGCATTCGCTTGCCTCATCGCATTCGTGCTTTGTCTATGTGGCTAATTCGGGCAGTAACAACGTGAAAGTGATCGGCACTGCAACCAATTCAGTCATCTCGACGATCCCAGTAGGCATGCTCCCTGAGGGGGTTGCAATCACCCCCGACGGAACCAAGCTCTACGTCACCAACGCAGGTAGCGACACCGTCTCCGTCATCAACACCGCAACCAACACCACCACATCCGCCATCGCCGTCGGCGACAATCCGTGGGGAATAGCGATCAGCCCCGACGGAACCAAGGCCTACGTCACCAACGAATCGGATGACACAGTGTCAGTGATCGATATCGCAACCAACACCACCACTTCCGCCATCGCCGTCGGCAACGGCCCTCTCAGGGTGGCGTTCTCCCCGAACGGAACCAAGGCCTACGTCACCAGCAGCCTTGATGACACCGTCTCCGTCATCGACACCGCAACCAACACCACCACATCCGCCGTCGCCGTCGGCGACTATCCGTACGGAATAGCGATCAGCCCCGACGGATTCAAGGCCTACGTCACCAACGCAGGTAGCGACACCGTCTCCGTCATCGACACCGCAACCAACACCACCACATCCGCCATCACCGTCGGGAACAACCCCTACGGAATAGCGATCAGCCCCGACGGATTCAAGGCCTACGTCACCAACACCGGTGACAACACCGTCTCAGTGATCGACACCGCAACCAACACCGCCACCACTTCCGCCATCGCCGTCGGGAACAACCCCTACGGGATAGCGATCAGCCCCGACGGAACCAAGGCGTACGTCACCAACGACGGTGATGACACCGTCTCGGTGATCGACACCGCGACCAACACCACATCCGTCATCGCCGTCGGGGACCATCCCAGCTCGATCGCAGTTCGTTGTGTGGTGGCCAGTATTAGCCCCGCACCTGCACCGATTGTGTCACTACACCACGCGAGCCTCGATCCGAACGGTGGAACGTGCGTGACGAACAGAATCGCAACCACCACATCAGCGCGCACACCGTTCCTCGGCTACTCGTACATCCCCGGCGCCGAGGAATGCACGCGTACCGGTTTCACCTTCCAGGGTTGGGCCGCGACGACGAAGCCCGACACCGTCATTCCACTTCCACTCCTACGCGGCTGGGACGACGGCATCTGGCGCTACTTCATCGCCAACTCGTACGACCTCATCGCCATCTGGAAACCATCGAGCTGAATTGCGTCGTGTTTTGGTGAGGATTCTTCACCCCCAGGGTGGATTTCTGTCACCAAAACCCCAGGGTTGACCCCGGGGCGGGGCTTGTCAGGCCTCGATCGGCGGTCGGGTTCAGCGGTCACGAGGGACTGGTGTACTTGACCACATAAACAATCTATGCTCAGCCCATGGTACATTCTTTTCTTGTGCCGCGCCGTAAGGCACGCGCGATCCTGGTCGGCACGATCGCGGCCTCGGTAGTCACCCTCGCTCCCCACACCGAGGTACGAGCGGCGGTCCCCGCTACGAGTTACGGGATCGTGAAAGTCATCCCGGTCGGCGACGATCCCACCGATATCGCCTTCACACCGAATGGTGCCTTTGCCTATGTGACCAACGCGGGCAGTGACAACGTCTCCGTCATCAACACCGCCACCGGGACGGTCTCCGCCACGATCCCCGTCGGCGACTCACCTGCGAGTATCGCCATCAACCCCGCCGGCACCCTCGCCTATGTGACCAATGCGGGTAGTAACAACGTCACCGTCATCGATATCGCCACCAACACCACGACCTCAGCCATCCCCGTCGGTGCCTCACCGCAGGACGTCGCCTTTAATCCAAGCGGCACCCGCGCGTATGTCACCAACTACTCCGGAAAAACCATCTCCGTCATCAACACAAGCACTAGCGCAGTCGTGCACACCACTCCCGATCAAGGCTCGAATCTTCAGGGAATCGCAATCAACGCTTCCGGGGAGGCCGTCACCATCAAGCAATCTGGATGGATTAACAGATTTGACCTCGACACTTACGCCTTTTCGGGAGGCAGTGGTGGTACGACCTTCCTCCGGGTGGCAGCTGCAGGAGGGGGTTCCTCTCTCTTCTACGGGATCACTTCCACGGGAGATTTGTGGAGCTACAACTACGGCGCCCCGGGTTCCGGACTAAAACTCCCTATGGGAACAGTCGGCACCAACGCAAGTACGCTCGCCGTGGCCCCTAACCGCGAATTTCCGATCTACGTCGCCAAGGGATGGGGAGATGACACCGTAACGGTCATCGACGAACTGACACCGACCATCAGCCCACAAACAGGTGCTGCGGGCACTGCAGTCACAGTCACCGTCACCCCGAGCAACATCGCGTACGACATCGACGACAACGCCGTCACCAACGTGAAGTTCGGAGGTGTCGCCGCAACGGCCATCACCCCGGGCGGAGGGAACACGTGGATCGCTACAGCCCCGGCCGGCTCGGGTGCGGCAGCGGTCGTGGTGACATTCGGGTGGCTCCAACAACCTGTCTACCTTGCCCTCGGTTACCGCCAAGCGTCGGCGGGAACGTTCAACTACCCCGGAGGAAACAGCGGTGGCGAAAGTCCGACAGCCACCGTCTTCCTCTATCACGTGAGCCTCGATCCGGGCGGTGGAGCATGCGTGATCAACGGTGACTCAACCGCACTGTCAACGCGCACTCCCTTCCTCGGCTACTCGTACATTCCAAGTGCCGAAGAGTGCGCGCGCACCGGATTCACGTTCCAAGGCTGGGCAGCGTTAACTAAGCCCGGCACCGTGCTACCACTTCCACTTCTGCGCAGTTGGTCAGACGGCATCTGGCGTTACTTCATCGCTGACAATCACGATCTGATCGCCGTCTGGAAACCCACCGGCTGAATTACGTGTTGTTCTGGTGAGGATTCTTCACCCCCAGGGTGAATTTCTCTCACCAAAAAACCAGGGGCAGACGGGCTGTTGACACGCTCGTAAACTTGCGTTCGTGGGGGGAACACGGGCCTATCGGCCCGATATCGATGGGCTACGCGCTGTCGCAGTCCTGCTCGTCGTCGCGTTTCACGCTGGCGTCCCGGGCCTCACCGGCGGTTACATCGGAGTCGACGTCTTCTTCGTCATCTCGGGCTATCTCATCACGCGATTGATGCTCGACGAGCATGCGTCGACGAGCCACATCGATCTCCTGGCTTTCTGGTCGCGTCGCATCCGACGCATCGTCCCGGCCCTTGTCTCGATGCTGGCAATCGTCGCTGTCGCCGGCGCATTCGTGCTGCTGCCGTGGGAGCAACGCGATCTCCTGAACAGCGCACGCACGGCGGTCCTCTCCATCGCCAACTTCCATTTCCACGGCCTGAGTGGTGGCTACTTCTCCTCCGACATCGAGATGCAACCGCTCCTCCACACGTGGTCGCTCGGAGTCGAAGAGCAGTTCTACTTCGTGTGGCCGCTCGTCCTGATGTTGTTGATGACTCGGGGCAAGCGCTGGGCCGCCACGATCACCCCACTCCTGTTGCTCGGATCGTTCGTCGCGTCGATGTGGGGCGTGGCGTCCTCACCCGCTGCTGCCTTCTACCTGCCGTGGTTCCGTGTCTGGGAACTGCTCATCGGTGCCATGCTGGCGATCGGGGCGTCGAAGATGGTGGTTCGTAACGGTCGCACTCCGATCGCGTTGTTCGGGATCGCTCTCATCGTCATCGCCGCGATGGCCTACGAGTCGTCCACACGATTCCCGGGAGCGGCCGCACTTCTTCCCACCGTGGGCGCCGCTCTCGTGATCGGCGCCGGCCCGGATTCGCGCATCAATCGAGTGATGGCGGTCCGACCACTCCGCGGGATCGGACTCGTCTCGTACTCGTGGTATCTCCTGCACTGGCCAGCCCTCGTGTTGGTGCGCATCGCCACACAGACCGAATCAGTAGCCCGCGATGTCTTCGTCGCAGTAGCCACCCTTCCGCTCGCCATCGCATCGTGGTGGTTGATCGAACGCCGATTCCGCACTCCACGTCGACGGTCTGCTCACGAGAAGAAGTTGGTGCTCGCCACCGGGATCACCACGATCATCGTGGTGACCGTCGCCAGCACCGCGACGATGCCACGGGAACTACAGGCTCAACCGAACGATCCGGTCTCGACCGTGGTGGTGGAGACAACAACCCCCATCACAATCGACGACGACCGCACACCGACCACCACTCCGAGCGAAGTCGACTGGTCGCAACATCTCGACCAACTCGAACTCAGTCGCGTCGTTCCCGACCTGCCGTGCACCGACCACGTGCTGCCGATGCCGTTCGACCCTGTGTGTCGACTGGTCGACGGCGACTCGTCACTTGTGTTGGTCGGTGATTCTCACGCCGCGTCGATCGCGCCAGAGTTCGTCGACATCGCCACCCGCCACGGCTGGGGTCTGGTGTTGGCCAGTCAGCCTCGCTGCCCGTTCGTGCCCGAGGCGACGGTGATCGTGTGCGACGCGACGTACAACGACTGCACGTGGTGGGTTCGCGACGTACTCGACGACATCGTCGACCATGCGAGCCATGTGAAGGCTGTCGTCGTCACGGCACGCAGCGGCTACTACTTCCCTGGCGCTGGCCTGGCCTCCGACACCATGTGCTCGGCCGATCTCCAGGTGAACGGCCGCATGGCAACCAGTGACGAAGCGTCAGTGATCTGGCGCAACGGCCTCGACCTTCTCGCCACAACCCTGGCCGATCACGATGTACCGCTCGTGATCGTTCACGACGTTCCCGAGCTCGAACGATGGCCGAGCGACTGCCTCACCCGCCGCAGCCCCGTCGAGTGTTCGGTCGAGCGCGCCACGGCCGAGGCCTACGCACTGTCGGCCCGACAGGCCGAACGATCAGTGGCCACAACTCACTCCAACGTTGTGATCGTCGATCCGTTCGCAGTCCTCTGTGACGACGAACGATGTGCCCCCACGCACGGCACCACGATCATCTACCGCGATGATCACCACCTCACTCCGAGCGGGAGCCGCCTACTCGGACCGATCATCGACGTCGCACTGGCCGCGATCACCTGACTTGGTGAAAGGGTTTCGGGCCCCGAGCCGACTACTTTGGAGGGCCGACACGATTCGTGCGAGGTCCCCTATGCGCAAGTTCTCCATCATCATCGCAACCGTGAGCACTCTGTTCGTCGCCGCCTGCGGTGGCGGTGACGACAACGCTTCGTCCGGCTCGTCCACCGCGGTGCCAGCAACCGAACCATCCGGGCCCGTCGTGAGCCCAGCCGAGCAGTACTGCGCCACCAAGGGCGGGTACGTCGAACTCGTGGAAGAGAACGGACAACAAGTCGGTTACTGCGTCCTTCCCGATGGGCAACGAGTGAACGTCCAGGAGTACTACTCGACGAGCCAACCGCCCACCGAGATCACGGCCGCCACAAGTGTCGACGTGACCACCGACGGTGAACTGGGCTGGTACCCGTCGATCACGCTCGGATCGGACGGGCAGGCCGTCATCAGTCATCACGACCGCACCAAGGGTGACCTGCTCGTCACCAAGTGCACGACCGACGACTGCAGTGAATCGACAACCACCGTTGTGGACAGCAGCAACGAAGTGGGTCTCTATTCGTCCTTGGCGATCGGATCGGACGGTATGCCGATCATCAGCCATCAGGACCGCACCAATGGCGATCTACGAGTGACGCATTGCAGCACCGCCGACTGCACGACCTCCACCACCACTGCTGTGGACACCGAGGGAGATGTCGGCTGGGACTCGTCGATCGCGATCGGCGAAGACGGCCTGGCCATCATCAGCCATCACGACAACACCAATGGCACCCTTCGCGTCACCCACTGCTCCAACACCGAATGCACCGAAGCCACGAGCACAACAGTCGACGCGTCAGCCGAAGTCGGCTGGTACACCTCGATCGCTATCGGCGAAGACGGCCTGGCCATCATCTCCCACCGCGACGAAACCAACGACGACCTTCGCGTCACCCACTGCTCCAACACCGAATGCACCGAAGCCACCAGCACCACCGTCGACTCCGAGGGTGATGTCGGTCAAGAGACGTCGATTGCCGTCGGATCGGATGGCCTCGCTGTGATCGGTCACTGGGACTTCTCGAAAGCTGGTCTGCGTGTGAGCAAGTGCGTCGATGTGACCTGCACCTCGGCAACTTCGACCCTGATCGAGAACGATCGGCAGGAGGGCAATCACTTGTCGGTCGCGATCGGCTCCGACGGGTTCCCGATCATCTCGTTAGTCGACGTGAACTTCTCATCGCTGTGGGTCACTCACTGCGACGATCACGGCTGCACCAACTCGGTCACCACACCCGTCGACAACACCGCGTCGAGTGCCACGTCCATCACGATTGGTGCCGACGGGCGTCCGCTCATCGCGGCTTCCACCGGATCGAAGTTGCGGGTCACGCGGTGCAACAACACCACATGCACGGCCTGATCTAGTTCAGTCCGAGAACCTCGGGCAACCACACTTCGAGTCGATCCCACATCTGACGGCCACTCTTGGCCAGCAGATGCCCATCACCTTCACACACTTCGACGTCGCCGTGCCCCGCCATGGCCGCGACGATTCGACTCGAATCGAGCGGCAAGATCTCGTCGTCGTCACCATGGAACAACAGAAGTGGTCGACCACGTAATCCAGGTGCCACTTCGCATCCCGCCGACTGTGTCGCGAACGTGACGACGCCGGCCACCTCGTCCATCACCACCGCAACGCGAACAGCCACCGCGCCGCCGAACGAGTGGCCCATCACCACCACGCGTTGCGCACCTGAATCGGCTGCAAGTTGAACCGCTGCCGCAACGTCGAGACAGCACGCATCCATGTCGTTCGGGCGCCGGTACGACACGCGCAGAACCGGCACGCCACGATCGGCCCACACATCTCCCAACCCTTGATACAGACCTTCGGCGGGGCCGAGCAGACCGCCCATCGCACCACCACACGCCACAATCGCCGCCGGTCGAGCCTCGCGACCAGCAGGAACGTGATGCCACAAGACCGTCACGAGTCCGCGCATGGTGAACATCTCCACATGGCGCAAAGACGGGGTGACCATCACGGATTGCGACGCAATCACACCCAGGGCGTGAAGGGGCGGTTCCACCGGCAGTACCCTACAAAGTCCATGGCAACCCCCCGGCCATTCGATCTCGAGGATCAGTCGCATCGTGATCTCGCTCTGCGTGTCGGTCACGCATGGCGAGAGATTCGACGCGGTGCTTCTATGAGCAGCCTCGCCGACTACTTCTTCGGCGTGGGCGACGACGCACTCGAGAGTGGACAGATGGACACTCTCGACGTGCTGGTCCAGCAAGACGGTTGGCGCATGGGAGACCTCGCCGAAGCACTCCGCGTCGACCCGTCCACCGCCACACGTGCCGTACAACGACTCGAGCGCATCGGCCTCGCGCACCGTACCCAGAGCCGCGACGACAAGCGTGTCGTCATCGTGTGTGCTACCGACGCCGGCCGCACGCGTCATGCCGAAGCACTGGCCCGCCGTCAGAGTGCGATGCACTTCATCATGAGTTGCTTCGAACCGCACGAATGGGAGCAGTTGGCGACGAGCTTCGAGAAATTCGTTCATGCTCTCGACGAATTCGTCACCGAGCTCGACGAGGCGCGGGTCGAAAGCATTGGCTGACCGTTCGCGTTTCGCCGACGAGGCGATGCAGTTCGCCCCCCAACTCTTCGGAACCGCACTGCGCATGACGCGTAAGCGGGCCGATGCCGAAGACCTGGTTCAAGAGACGATGCTCAAGGCCTTCCGGTCGTACGCCTCATTCGAGTCGGGCACGAACCTGCGCGCTTGGCTCTTTCGCATCCTCACCAACACGTTCATCAACTCGTATCGAGCCAAACAATCGCGACCCCTCGAATCCGAGTTGGGAGAGCTGGATGACTTGTATCTGTACAAGCGACTACCCGAATTGGCGGCACACACGCAAATGCAAAGCGCGGAGGACGAGATCTTCGATCTTTTCACCGACGACGAAGTGAAGCGAGCACTCGAAGACCTACCCGAGGCCTACCTCTTACCCGTGCTCCTAGCCGACGTGCAGGACTTCTCGTATCAGGAGATCGCTGACATGCTCGATGTTCCGATCGGAACTGTCATGAGCCGTCTGCACCGGGGACGCAAGGCCCTGCAGAAAGCACTGGTCGAATTCGCCGAAGAGCGGGGGTTGATCGATGTCAACGCGAAGTGATGTCAACATGTCGGAAGGAATGAGCCATGGCTGATTGTCGCGACACCATTACTCAGCTGTACGCGTATCTCGATCAGATGCTCGACGACGAGCTCCGTCGTGACATCGATCGACACCTGGGGGACTGCCCCGACTGCCAGGGTCGCGTGGAGTTCGAGTTCTCGCTCAAGGCCCGAATTCGCTCGCGAGCGGCCACCGAGCCGATTCCGGCCGATCTCGAACAACGTCTACGCGACTGTCTGAACGTCGATCTCGACGCCGACTGAGCCCCGTGTGATCGACGGCCGATGGGGGCGAGTGGCCCGATCACCCCAGGTCTCGCTACGCTGAACCCATGGTCGCTGCGTACGTCTGGCATTGGTGGATCGGTGTGGTTCTCTCGGTCGTCGGCGTCGCCACGGTCGCGGCGATGGGCGCCGGGTACATCAAGCAGGTGAGCGCCACGCGCTTCCCCGGCAAGCGCCAGCAGCGCGGTCACTCCGAAGGCTGACCATCGGCTCTCCGCTCGATACCGAGTGGCAGAGTCACCCCGACATCCGTCGGTGTCTCGAACTGTGTTCGTTCCCCGAACCGGGTTCGTCGGTCTCGTGTGCCGTCTCGGGTGGAGCCGACTCCCTCGCTCTTCTCGCCCTGGCTCGTGCGGCGAATTTGTCCGCCTTGGCCATTCATGTCGATCACGGATTACGTCCCGGTTCATCGGACGAAGCGAGTCGCGTGGCCGCAGCCGCTCGTGACGTCGGTGCCGACTTCCGTTCTGTGAGCATTCGCGTCGAACCGGGTCCCAATCTCGAGGCCCGGGCCCGCGAACTCCGGTATGCCAACTTGCCGCCCGATGTGTTGACCGGACACACAGCCGACGACCTAGCCGAAACCGTCGTCGTCAATCTCCTCCGTGGCGCCGGACTACCCGGACTCATCGGCGTTCGGCCGACGGGCGGACCATCCGGTGAGGTCGGCCACCCGTTGCTCGAACTTCGACGCGCCGACACCGAGGCGGTGTGTCGTGCGATGGGATGGACCCCGTTCACCGACCCCACCAATACCGACACGTCATTGCTCCGCAATCGGGTCCGGCACGAGGTGATTCCGTACTTGAACGAGGTGTCGGACCGGGATTTGGTTCCGATTCTCGCTCGACAATCGAAGTTGATCGCCGACGACAACGACCTCCTCGACACATTGTCCGAGCACATCGACCCCACCGACGCACGAGCGCTCACTGCATCACCGCCCGCGTTGGCGCGCCGGGCCGTACGACGTTGGCTCACCACGACCCACCCACCCGACGCGGCAACGATTGATCGCGTGCTGGCCGTGGCTCGTGGTGAGGCCGTCGCGTGCGAGATTCCCGGAGGGCATCGGGTCAGTCGTCGGAATCAGGTCCTTTCTCTCACACGGTCCGACGAACACGACTAGATTCGATCCCCGTGCCTCCGAAGTTGCGTGGAAAATGGGCGTTGGGAATCACCCCACGCAACTTCACCTGGATCCTGAAAGATCGTCTCGCGGTGTGCGAGCGCCCGGGCGGTTACGGCGACAACCATCGTCGTGTTCGTCGTCAGGAAGAGATCATCTGGATTCGCGAGAACGGCTTCGGCCACGTGGTGTCCATCATCACGGCACCGCACAATCTCCATAACTACGTGGAGATGAACGTGTCGCACAGCCACCGGCCGTTCTCCAACGACGCCGTCGACGAATGGGCCAAGTCGCTGTTCGTCGAACTCAAGAGCCATCTGGCCAAGAAGACCAAGGTGATCGTGCACGGCGAAGAAGTCGGCGATCGCATCATGGGTGCGATGGGCGCCTTCATCCGCTGGTCGGGTCTGGTCGACGATCCGACCGAGGCGATCATGGTCGCCGAGAAGTTGGCCGGACACCAACTCGACTCGTCGGCACGGGCCCTGATTCTCCGAGCCCACGAACTGCGCTGAGCGAATCTTCGCAATCTCAGAGCGAAACTCACCCGTGACGACCCCGTCCGGTAGGGTCGCTACATGAC
>VERK01000028.1 GCA_018882725.1 Actinomycetota bacterium
CCCAAGAAGAAGCGCGTCTGCTCAACCACAGTTACATCGGCACCGAACACATCCTTCTCGGCCTCATTCACGAAGGCGAAGGAGTTGCCGCCAAGGCTCTCGAGACCCTCGGCATCTCACTCGAAGCGGTGCGCGCGCAGGTCGAAGAAATCATCGGCCAGGGTGGCTCGTCACCGTCGGGTCACATTCCGTTCACGCCGCGCGCCAAGAAGGTTCTCGAGCTGTCGCTGCGCGAAGCGCTGCAACTCGGCCACAACTACATCGGCACCGAGCACATCCTTCTCGGCCTCATCCGCGAGGGCGAAGGTGTGGCGGCCCAGGTTCTGGTCAAGTTGGGCGCCGATCTGAGTCGCGTGCGCCAGCAGGTCATCCAGTTGCTCTCGGGTTATCAGGGTCCGCAGGGCAAGGCCGAGGGTGGCCAGTCGAAGGAGTCAACCTCCGAGCGCAGCGGCGGCAAGGAAGAGGGCGACAAGGGTGGCAGCCAGATCCTCGACCAGTTCGGTCGCAACCTCACCCAGATCGCGCGCGAGAAGAAGCTCGATCCGGTGATCGGTCGCGCTCGCGAGATGGAACGCGTCATGCAGATCCTCTCGCGCCGCACCAAGAACAACCCGGTCCTCATCGGCGAGCCCGGCGTCGGCAAGACCGCCATCGTCGAAGGTCTCGCACAGAAGATCGTCGCCAACGACGTACCCGACACGCTGCGCAACAAGCAGCTCTACACACTCGATCTCGGTGCGCTCGTCGCCGGTAGCCGTTACCGCGGCGACTTCGAAGAGCGACTCAAGAAGGTGCTCAAGGAAATTCGCACTCGCGGCGACATCATCTTGTTCATCGACGAGATCCACACACTCGTCGGTGCCGGTGCGGCCGAAGGCGCCATCGACGCCGCCAGCATCCTGAAGCCCATGCTCGCGCGTGGGGAACTCCAGACCATCGGCGCCACCACTCTCGACGAGTACCGCAAGCACCTCGAGAAGGACGCCGCTCTCGAGCGCCGCTTCCAGCCGGTGAAGGTCGAAGAGCCCACCGTCGCTCACACCATCGAAATCCTGAAGGGTGTCCGCGACAAGTACGAGTCGCATCACCGCGTCACGATCACCGACCAGGCGTTGGTGGCCGCGGCCAATCTCGCCGATCGCTACATCTCCGATCGTCACCTCCCCGACAAGGCCATCGACTTGATTGACGAAGCCGGTAGCCGTCTGCGCATCAAGCGGATGCAGACACCGCCCGACCTCAAGGACATGGAGACTCGGCTCACGCAATTGCAGGAAGCCAAGAAGAAGGCCGTCGAAGACCAGAACTACGAAGAGGCCAGCCGACTGCGCGACCAGGAGAAGCAACTCCAGACCGAAAAGGCCGCCAAAGAGGCCGAGATCAAGGCTGGTGGCATCGATCTGTTCGACGAAGTCGACGAGGAGTGCATCGCCGAAGTTCTCTCCATCTGGACCGGCATCCCGGTGTACAAGCTCACCGAAGAAGAGACGCAGAAGCTCCTCAACATGGAGGCCGAACTCCACAAGCGCATCATCGGCCAGGAGAACGCCATCAAGGCGGTGTCACAGAGCATCCGCCGTACGCGCGCCGGTCTGAAGGACCCGAAGCGTCCGAGCGGTTCGTTCATCTTCCTCGGACCCACGGGCGTGGGCAAGACCGAACTCGCCAAGACACTGAGTGAGTTCTTGTTCGGCGACGAATCGGCACTCATCACACTCGACATGTCCGAGTACATGGAGAAGCACACGGTCAGCCGCCTGGTGGGCTCGCCCCCCGGCTACGTGGGTTACGACGAAGGTGGCCAGCTGACCGAGGCTGTCCGGCGCAAGCCGTTCAGCGTGGTGCTGTTCGACGAAATCGAAAAGGCCCACCCCGACGTGTTCAACACGTTGCTCCAAATTCTCGAAGAGGGTCGTCTCACCGACAGCCAAGGCCGTTCGGTCGACTTCCGCAACACGATCATCATCATGACGTCGAACCTCGGCACCCAAGATCTGCGCAAAGCCAACGTCGGATTCACCAAGGCGGACGAAGCCATGAGCTACGCGCGTATGCGCGACAAGGTCATGGACTCGCTGAAGAACCACTTCCGTCCCGAGTTCCTCAACCGCATCGACGAAGTCATCGTCTTCCACGAGTTGGCCCGGAACGAGGTCATGCAGATGGTCGACCTCATGCTCAAGCGCCTCACTGGTCAGCTCGAAGCGCAGGGTCTGGGAATCGAACTCACGCAGACCGCCAAGGAGTTCTTGGCCGAGAAGGGCTACGACCCGCAGCTCGGTGCGCGTCCGCTACGTCGCGCCATCCAGCGACTCATCGAGGACGCTCTCAGCGAGAAGATCCTCTACAAGCAGTTCCGCGCCGGCGAGATCATCGTGGTCGACACCGAAGACGATCCCGAGCGTCCGGGTGAACAGCGACTCGGCTTCAGCGCCGTCGAAGGCTTCAAGCCACCGGCCGGCGTCGATCTGGCCGGTGTTGCCGACACCAACGGCGACGCCGACGCCGCTGGCACCGACTGACCTCGCGTCGTCCAACGCCGACTAAGTTCGTCGCGATGTCGCGACGTACTCGATTGATCGGAGTGGTGGTCGCCGCACTGCTCGTGCTCACGGGCTGTCGCGTCGACGTCAAGCTCGAAGTCGACGCCGACGACGACGGTTCGGGCACGATCGCCGTCACGGTCGATCTCGACAATCGCGCGGTCGCCTTGGTACCCGGACTGGCCGAAGATCTGCGTCTCGACGACCTGCTCTCGAGCGGATGGGCGGTGGAAGGTCCCACCCAGATCAACAACGGTGGGCTACGGGTTCTCCTCACCTACGACTTCGAGTCGCCGGCCGAGGCCAACTTCGCTCTCGCGCAGATCAACGGTCCGAACGGACCACTGCTCGCACCGTCACTCAAACGAACCGTCACCGGACGCGAGGTGGCCACCACCTTTGACGCCACGTTGCAGTTCGTCGGAGGCATCGAAGCGTTCTCGGATGCCGAACTCAGTGGTTTGATCGGACGGGCCCCGTGGGCCACCACAGCAGAAAAGCTGGGTGTCGATCCGATGCAGTCGGTGTCGTTCACCGTGGTGTCGCGGCTTCCTGGTGAAATCCGCAAGACCACCGGCACTTCGGCCGAAGGTGGCGTGGTGTGGTCGGCCCCGCTGGATGGAAGTGCTCAGACGGTCGTGCTCGGAACCGTCGACACCAAAGTGGACGGCGGCTTCTGGAAGACCACGTCCACCATCGCCGGAGTGGTCTTCGGCGGCTGGCTGATCCTCATGGGCATCGTGATTCTTCTGGTGATGTACGCCCGGCGACGGCGTGGCGTCGCCGCACCGATTCGCCGATCGTCCGAACATCGAACACCCCGGTCGTAGGTTCTCGGTATGGCCCGCCTCAAACTCGTCTACAACTGCTCAGACTGCGGGGCGTCGTTTCCGAAGTGGGCCGGCCGCTGCACATCGTGCGGAGCCTGGAACACCTTGGTCGAAGACGTCGAAGACCCGACAAACGACATCTCGTCTTTGGCGGCCGGCATTGCGTTGCTCGCCGCGAGTCCGGCCCAACGCATCGGCGACGTCGACGTCACGCACGGATCTCCTCGCTCCACGGGAATTCCCGAACTCGATCGTGTGCTCGGTGGCGGACTCGTCCCTGGTTCGGTCACTCTTCTCGGTGGCGAGCCCGGCGTCGGCAAGAGCACGCTGTTGCTGCAGGCACTCGCGGCGTGGCCCGGTCGAACCTTGTACGTATCGGCCGAGGAGAGCGCGCAACAAGTGCGGCTTCGCGCCGAGCGTCTCGGTGCGGTGCGACCCGAGTTGTGGTTGCTGGCCGAGACCGTTCTCCCCCACGTGCTGGCTGCACTCGACGAACTCCAACCCGAACTGGTCATCATCGACAGCATCCAAACACTCGTCGATCCCGAACTCGGTTCGGCTCCCGGCAGCGTTGTGCAGGTACGCGGATGCGCACACAAGTTGGTGATGGAAGCCAAGCGACGCAACGTGCCGGTCATCCTGGTGGGTCACGTCACCAAAGAGGGTGGCCTCGCCGGACCGCGAGTCCTCGAGCACGTGGTCGACACGGTGCTGCAATTCGAAGGTGAGCGCCACCACGCGCTGCGTTTGCTTCGTGCTTCGAAGCATCGTTTCGGCCCCACCACCGAACTCGGATTGTTCGAGATGATCGAAGCCGGTCTCCAAGGTGTGCCCGATCCGAGCGCACTATTCCTCGCCGACCGACAAACCGGTATCGCCGGCAGCGTGGTGGTTCCGACGCTCGAAGGTCAGCGCCCCCTCATGGTCGAACTCCAGGTGCTCGTCAACGAGGTGAGGGGTGAGGCCCCGCCGCGACGTAGTGCCCAAGGCCTCGACCCTGGCCGCTTGGCCATGTTGCTCGCGGTGCTCGATCAGCGCACCAAGAGTCCGGTGGGTCAGCGTGATGTGTTCGCCTCGGTGGTGGGTGGTGTGCGCATCACCGAACCCGGAGCCGATCTGGGCTTGTGCCTCGCGATTCTGTCGGCCCTCGCCAACACACCATTACCTCCGCATGTGGTGGCGTTCGGAGAGGTGGGTCTCGGTGGCGAGATCCGCCAAGTGCCTCACGCATCGCGTCGACTGGCCGAAGCAGCCCGACTCGGTTTCACGCGCGCCATCGTTCCGGCCAAGTCACCCGATGTCGAGGTGTCGATCGGGATCGAACGAGTCTCGAATCTCCGTGACGCCATGCGAGCCCTCGGTCTGAGTGTCGCTCCCTCAGACCGATAGCAGTCCGGGACAAAAGCCCCTAGCCAGAATCGCTTCCTCGGCGTACCGTCCCCAGTGCCACATACGGATTGCACCCAGCGCGATCCGACAACGCGTCATGTCCACACGACCCCCTCGCTCGTGGACGACGCGGCGGCTGAGTGCCGGCGTGACGGAGCCCTCTCCTCCGCCGGCACCGCCATCTCCGGGGTCTCGATCCCCCACTCATCCCACTTGAACCCGAACACCCGAGGAGAAACAATGAGTGGGTATGAAGACATGCGCTTCCAATTGCGGGCCTCACTGGCTCAGCACATCGGCGACGAACCGGCGGCACGGCTGATGGAAGCGCTCCCGCCCTACAACTGGACCGACATCGTCACGAAGAACGATCTGAAGGCCGAGATCGCGGGCTTACGAGCGGAGATCCACTCGCTCATGCGAACTCAGCTCATTCAGATGACCACCATCTTCAGCATCATCAATGCGTCGATGGTCGCGGTCCTTCAGTTCGGTCGCTGATCAGCGCGCCACACTGAAGCCGTTCAGTCGGCGCCACAACTCCACCAACTTCGGTGATGGCTCGGCGCCGCTCCAGTCATCGGCTGCCAGGAGCCGACAGTAGGCATCCCACTCGGCACGCACCGCCGACATGTCGCCGAGGTCGGCATGAGTTCTCATCCGAATGGCCACGAGTTCGTCGTGACCAGGAATGGCCAGCAAGCCCTTCGCAGTCGCCCAGTACACACCAGCCACGTCGCCGATCTGCTGGCACATCTCGGCCATGAGGAGGGCCGCCCGCACCACGAGTACCGCGGCCTCCGTCGCCACACCCACGTTGTCGGGCCACAGATACGAGGAGGTGGCGAAGGGTGTGCCGCGTACGAACTCGAGGCCGTACCGCAGGACGTCGAGCCCGTTGTCTTCGGGATATCGCCGGGCCTTCTCGAAGCAGTCACGAAGAATCGTCAAATCGTTGGTGATTCGGGGATGAAGAGGCAGATCATCGGTCATGGTGATCCCCACCCACGGCTCGTTGGTCGCTTCGATGACCGATAGAGCCCGACGGGCGTCGGCCGTCATGTTGGAGAACGTCGCATCCTTCACAGGTGCATTCCAAAGCGCTGTTCGAGCCAGCGATCGCTTTCGCTGCTCGGGATGCAAGCTCAACCAGATCACGAGCTCTTCGGCCTTGGCACGTTCGAAGTCGACGCGACGTCCCGAAACGTGAACGACTTCGGGGGATCCGAGGATCGACGCCATGAACGACCAATCACTGGAGAGAACGAGTGGTTCGTCGTCGGGCGCAGCCGTTTCGATAACGGGAAGGGGATCGCCGAGCAGCCGACGGATCTTCTCGATCTCATCACCACCTGAGCCAACTGGACGGATGTCGACACCGAGTGGCATCAACCGCCACCGTCCGTCGTCGAACGACAATCCCGGCCCTCGATCAGTGGGGGTACCCCGTCTGATCACCAGATCGCTGCGTTCGAGGTGTCGATCATCGGAACCTTCGGCGATGGCCAGCGATTCACCGATGCGACGAGCCACATCGAGGGTGTCGCTCGCTGATCCCGTTCGAAACACTCGACGGCCGAACACGGCCACGTTGTCGGCATTCGACACCAAGCCGAGTCGCGAGGTGAATGGTGACAGCGCCATTCCGTTCACGACGGCCGACCACACCCCACCCTCCCCGCGTTCGTCGACCACGAACTCGTTCTGAACATCGAGGTTCACCCACACCTGGCCGGCAACGGTCGTGCCCACATGAAGAAGAAGGGGCGACTGAACCGAATCGGACTCGCCGATGTCACGCAGCGATGTTTCGGCCGACAGAACCAGAGACCGTGATCCGTGCACAGCCCAGACCGGCGTGGGCTTGGGTGACGAATCGAACTCGGCCACCACGTCACGATTCGGGGTGACCACGAGATACGACGGAGCGTGGCCCCGCAAGACGAGATGGCGGACTCCGAGATCGATACGGGCCACCAGGTGAGCGTCCGAATCATTGACATTGTCGTGCAAAACCGCGTCGTCGACTGTCGAACCCAGGCGCAGCAACTGCTCGCGGCGAGAACGTGCCCGCCAGTACATACCGGCTCCGATCAAGGCCGAACCCACGCCGAATGTCGACAAACCATCGCGCCCACTCCGATGATCCGACCCGGCGCCGACGGCGTGCACATCGCCGACTTCCACCACGACGGCCGGGCGAGCCGGTGCCAACACCGTGACAACCGGAATCGTGGCGCTCAGTACGAAAGCGGCCAGACGTGCTCCGGGTGTCCAGCGCACACCCTTGCGTCGAACCAAACCCCACACGAACGTCGTAACGACCCATCCCCAGCAGATCCACAGAACCCAGCCGCACCACTGCCAGATCAGCGCGGCGTCGATTCGACCCGCCGCGGTTTCTCGAACTGAATGACGAACCGAACCAGGAGCTGACGACCAGTCACCCAGATCGGGTGCGCCGAAACGATTGGCTACCACGAGAGCGGCCACGATCAAGAGAACAAGAGCTCCCGAGGCGCGTACGAACCGCTTCATCCCGCCACCACCGTGGCCGTCCGCGACGCCGACGTCCGCTGAGCGGAGATTCCGAGCAACCCGAGGAGCACCGTCGCCTGTTCGCGCCGGACTGTCACCGTGATCGAGCGGCCCGACACCACGACATCTCCTTGGAGGTCATGAGCGTCGAGATAGGTGCGGGCGGCCCGACGGGCCGCAATCGGATCGAGGGCGCGTAGACCAGCGCGAATCAACGTGATCTCCTGCGCGCCCACGCGGGCTGCGTTCTCGGCGTGATCAGCGACCTGCACATGGGAAGCCACCAACCGACCGGCGTCGATCGCGAGTCCGGTTGCTGCAGTCAACGTCAGGGTCAGACACACCACGAATCCCGACACGATTCCCCGATCTCTCATCAGTCGCCGCCCCGATACGTATCGATCACTTCGGTGGACGACGCGCGAAGTTCGGGCATCGACACATCCAACAGACCGAGATCACGATCGTCAGGGCGACACGTGACCGCCACCGTGACATAACGACGAGATGCGTCGAGCGATGTCTCGATGCCGGGAACCACGCAGGTGACGTTCCGATTGCGAAGATCGGTCAGCACCGCCTCCCGGGCCACTGCATCCATCCGATTCCTCGACACCATCGACGCCGCCCGAGCACCCTGATCAGCGGCATGTCGAACATCGCTCATGGCTTCCGTCGCTCGGCCGCCGAACACGGCGAACAGAGTGAAGATGACGAGCACCGGAGTGAGTAACACGATCTCCACAGCGACGCTGCCGTGATCCTGCACAACCGGACGGACGCCCTTCATCGGGACACCTCGGGAACCACGACCTCACGAGGTTCGACGGCAGTACGACGGACCGTCGACCGCATGAACGGAACGATGTCGGGTACGTCCACTTCGACCGTCACGCGCACCTCGCGAGCCGTCACTTCCACCGTGGGCACACCGACCACTGCACTGTTGACTTCGGCGACGAATTGTGTCGCCGAGTCGCGCGCTCGCTGTGCTGTCACGTCGGCACTCGAATTGGACGACGAGCCGACCGCGGCACCGCGCGCAGCCGCTGCCTCAGCGACATGGGACGAATAGAAGAACATGACCGTGTGAAAGGACGCCAACACGAGGAGCACGAGGGCGGGAACGAGGATCACCAACTCCACCGTCGATGATCCTCGATCCCTAGTCGTACGCATCGAGGCCTCAGCCGAGATCCAGATCGTTGGCCTTGCTGGTCACCTTGTTGGTGACGATCACTCCAACCGAGATGGCGAGAGCAATGAGCGCCGCCGCCAGGACGACCGTGGTCGCACTCACTTCTCCGCGGTCGCGGTCGGCCTCACGTGAAGCGGCCAAACGGATGGTGTAGTAGTCCCACATCTGACGGAACTGATTCATGATGGATTGCCTTTCTGGTTTGGTTTGGTTTGGTTTGTTTTGTTGTTCACGAAGGTTCGTCAGAACCCTCGACTGATGAGGTGCATCGCGGGATAACCCAGCAGCACCAGAAATGAGACGAACATCAGGACCATCGGGAGGCCCATCCGTTCGGTCGACGAATTGGCTGACGCTTCGATGTCGGCCATGTGCGACGCGCGAAGAGACGCGGCCTTGGCGACCAGCGACGCCGTCATCCGGGCTCCCTGCTCGCCGCCCAACTTCACGCTTGCCGCGAGCTCCGGAAGTTCGCGCAGACCCACGTCGCGACCGCGTTCGGCCAGGACATCCCAGGGTGAGCGGCGCGTCGAATGAGCCACCCGCAACGCATCACTCACCAAATCGAACGTGGGACCACCTCCCACCCGAGCGGCTGCACTCAACGCCGTTTCGATCCCGGCACCACCGGCCAGCATGATCGCCACCAAGTCGAGATAACCCGACAGCGAGCTGCGCATCTCTCGACGCAGTCGGCGTGCCTTCTTCGACAAAGTGAGACTCGGAAGCCACAACCCCAGCGCCGCGCCGGCGACCACGGAAATGACGAGTAGAGCCGGAGGGATCGTGACTCCACCCATGCTCATCACGAATCCGCTCACCACCGGGAGAACAGCGAACGACGCACCACAAACCAGACGCTCGAACACCTGTCGTTCGGGGGTCGTGCCGGTCACGATGAGGTCGGCCGGGGCGGACGGAAAGACGTCGACCAGAGCCGTCACGAGGGACCTGGTCTCGACTCGATCGCCGAATCGCGGCGAATAGCGATCGAGGGCGAGGTTCAGGCGCGGTCCGCGTACGCCGTTCAGCACCACGAGCGCACCCACACCGGTGATCGTCCCCAACACGAAGGAGATCACGGTCGAGCTCCTTCGGAACGAACGAATCGTGGCGCAACATCGATTCGCGACAGCTTCTGCATGCCGACCAACGAGACACCGAAGAGACCAGCGACGAGAGACATGACCACCGCCCCCTCCGGGGATCCGTACGGGCTCAGGTACGAGCGATTGAAGACGAACAACATGGCCACGAAGAGAACGATCACGACCGAGATGATGCGAACCGCACTGCGAGTGCGCGCCCGCGACACCCAGATACGCCGCTGCATCGCCACGTCGTCACGACAGCTGCTGGCCAACTGATCGAGCAAGGCGCCCATGTCGCGAACTTGTTGTTCGGCCGCCACGATGAGGGCGGCCGTGACGAAGTCGCAGGTGGGGTGATCGACTTCGTCGGCGAACTGACGGGCCGCCGACGGTAACGAGGCGAACGACAGCCGAGATGCGAACCGAGTGACGGCATCGCGAATCACGTCAGGCGCGGTTTCGGCGGTCACGACCAAGGCCTGTTCGAGACCCCGTGCGCCCGCCAATGTGTCGCGCAGTTGTTCGATCCAGACGGCCAGACCTTCGCTGAGCGCTGCCTCGTCCCGACGTGGACGACGCGACTTCTGAGACGTCGAGACCGCGGCCGGTCGCAGATTGCGCAACCCCGCGATGAGAGTGAGGAGGCCGACTCCGGAACCCACACCGGCCACCACTGCGACCCCGATGCTCATGACCACACCGCCGATGACGAGTAGCCATGGTGCTCCAGCACCTCACGGAGGTCTCCGGACATGGGAAAGGCTGATGTCGCCGGCCCATCGTCGACGGAACGGAAGATCTCGTTCGACACGATGCGGGGGCCATCTGCATCGACCACTTCGCGAATACTCGTGATGCGCCGACGTCCATCCACGATCTCGATGTGCACGACGACGTGCACCGCATTGGCGATCACCAGGTTCACCACGTCGACCGGCAATCCGGTGTTGGCCATCGACACGTAGGCGGCCAACTTGGCGAAGACCGCTCGGGTGGAGTCGGCGTGCAAGGTACACATCGAGCCGTTGTTTCCCTGACTCATGGCCAACAGCATTGGGAATGCCTCGGCACCGCGAACTTCACCCACGATCACGCGGTCTGGGTCCATGCGGAGAGCCATCCGCGTGAGATCGGCGAGCGTGATCTCACCGTGGCCCTCGATGTTGGCCGGCCGCGATTGAAGGATGTCGTGGTCGGGATGTAGATCTCCGAAGCGGTCGAGGCCGAGTTCGTACGCATCTTCGATGGTGACGATGCGTTCCTGAACCGGGATCTCGTTCATCAGCGCGCGCAGGAGAGTGGTCTTGCCCGAGCCGGTACCGCCGGCGATCACGATGTTGCGTCGCGCCCGTACTGCCGCACCGAAGAAATCGACGAGTTCGCTCGTGAGCAATCCCGTGGATTGCAACTGCGACAGCGATGACAAGTGAAACTGATGCTTGCGGATGACGAGCGACGGTGTCGTCGACACGTCCATCACCGCGAACAGCCGACTGCCGTCCTCGAGGCAGAGGTTGCATTCGACAGTGGACGCGTCGAAACGGCGCTCCCCCTTCGACGAACGGGATGCGGCGTTCCGGACCAGGTCGACGAGCTCGTCGGGTGACGTAACGACCGGATCGAGTTCGCGCCGCGAACCGTCACGAAGTTTCACCCAGACCGAACTCGCACCACGGACGTGGATGTCGGTGATCTCGGGGTCGTCGAGGAGCTTCTGCAGCGGTCCCAGCCCCAACAGGTGGTCGAGCACTTCCTTGGTCAGCCGATCCTCATCGGCCACTGTGAGAAGGGGTTGACCACCGAGAAGTCGGCGGGAAGCCTCCGAGTCGAAGAAGCGCGCCAGCACCGTTCTGATCTCCGACTCGGCACTCGTCGCATCCACCGCGGGATCGCGTCGAAGTTCGACGAGCCGCTCTCCGGCCAACCGCCGTAGCTGTGTCGCAAGATCGTCACTGCTCACGTCAGACCGCCTCAGCCAGAGCGACGATCGGCTCGTCGGCCAACGACGCAACCACTTTGCGGAGTTTCGAGCTGCTCTTCGGATTGTCGGGGAGCAGGTCGGCGATCACCGGCCACTCGATGGCCCGATCGACCTCCGAGGTTCCGTAGCGACCTCCAGCGGCGAGGACCGACCACGCGCCCAGACTGCGTAGGTGATCGCCGCGGTGAACGACCGACACGATGTCTTCCAAGTCGGTGCGAGTGACCAGGAGACGACGATCGGCCGCGGCGACGAGTGCATTGGCTGGCGAGTCGGGGCGAACTCGACCGACGTCGATGATCACATCGGTGCCGACGAGAGATTCGATCTCCGCGGTGCGTGTTGCCAACACGGTGAGCGCAGCCATCACGGGTTCGGCCGCGGGCGGAGCGACCACCACACTCACCTGCGCCGAATACGTGCGCACCACGGACGCTCGATCGAAGTCACCCGAGACATGGCTACGGAGAGCGGCGGCGAGTTCGACCAGTCCGGGGCGAACGTCCCAGTCGTGACGGGCCGCCAAGCGACCACCGTCCGGATCGGCTTCGATCACGGTGACGGGTCGGGGCCACAAAGAAGCGATGTGCAATGACACGGTGGCCAGATCCATCAGACCTCCCGTGGTGGCGGTGACGAGCAGGGTCATGTCAGCCACCCACCTTCACGAGGTGCATTTCATCGTGACCCACGAAAGATTCGATCGACGACAACGGCACACGCAGAGTGACCGAACGTTCTTTCATCAGATCGTCGGGAGTCGAGACTCCCCACACCGATACATCGAACGGGAGGGCTGTGGTCGTGCTGATTCCCTCGACCGAGCGATCGATCACGACGACCGACACCACATCGCCGGGAAAAAGATCGACCGGCGCCTGATTCAGACCCACCACGATTCCGACCAATCCGTCACTGGCATCGAGCGGAGTCACATCGGTGAGCAACGACGACGACAGCGGTGTGCCGGACTGAACGTCGTTGGTCGTCCGCATACCGATCACGTCTGCGGCCAGTGACTCGGGAAGAACAGCCAAGGACTCCGATGACGAAACAGCCACCGCGATCAGGTCTCGCTCGGATACCACGGCCCCGGCGGGAAGATCGCGGCTCGACACCAAGACCTTGCGGCCCGAATCGGACTCACCGCCAAGGGCCACGAAGATGGCAATCGATCCGACGATGACAGCGAGACCGATGGCCACCTCCGGCACCCGGATCCCGCGTCGACGAATCGGCTCGGCCACCGCACGACCGAGTGACGCAACCCTCTGGTTGTTCGATACCGCTGTGAAGATGTTTCCCATGTCGCCCCCTCGAAGCGATCGAAGTGATGTGGACATCACCGTGCTCGGGAGCGACTTGACGTTCGATAGGCCGTTCGACCCACCGGTAGCCTGACCACGTGTCCATCGACTCGCGCACTCCCCCGGCCCAGTTGCCGCAGTCGAACGACCCCTGTTGGTGCGGTTCGGGGCGTCGCTACAAGCGTTGCCACAAAGGGCAAGAGGGCCGAATCACACCCGGCGTGATCGCACCGATGCGATCTGTTCCGTCGCACATCGCTCGTCCACCGTATGCCGACACCGGCAAGGTCACGCGTTGGGACGAACCGCGCATCAAGTCGCCCGACGTGATCGCACGCATGCGAGTGGCGTGCGACATGGCCGCCGACATTCTCCGCCTAGCTGGTGAATTCGTCCGGCCCGGTATCACGACCAATGACATCGATGTGTTCGTCCACGATCTCACGATCGAGCGCGGTGCCTATCCGAGCCCGCTCAACTACCACGGATACCCCAAGAGTGTGTGCACATCCGTCAACGAAGTGATCTGCCACGGGATCCCCGACTCCACGGTTCTGCACGACGGTGACATCATCAACCTCGACGTCACGTGTTACGTCGACGGAGTCCACGGCGACACCAACGCCACGTTCTTCGTCGGCGAAGTCGACGACGAGAACCGTCGGCTCGTGCGCGTGACCGAAGAGTGCACCTGGAAAGGAATCGGCGCGGTCAAACCCGACCGTCCGCTCTCCGATATCGGCAAGGCGATCGAAGATCACGCCAACAAAAGCAAGCTCGGCGTGGTGCGCGCCTTCATCGGTCACGGTATTGGCGAGCAATTCCACACCGACGTTCAAGTGCTCCACTACTACGACGCCAGAAACAACATGATCATGAAGCCCGGCATGGTGTTCACCATCGAGCCGATGATCACCCTCGGTACGTGGCAACACAAGATGTGGGACGACGACTGGACGGCAGTCACCGCCGACGGCAAGCGCACCGCCCAGTTCGAGCACACCGTGCTCGTGACCGATACGGGTGTCGATGTGCTCACGGCCGGCCCCAAAGCCGTATCGCCCCACGACCCTTCCTGACCGGCGAGTCGTCGCCGACCCCACCCGGCCCGTAGCGTGACCGTCCGTGAGTGAGCGCTACGTCTCCTTCGACCGGGCCCAATGGGCCGAGTTGCGCGCCGCCACACCCATGACACTGCGCGAGTCCGATCTCGGG
>VERK01000230.1 GCA_018882725.1 Actinomycetota bacterium
CATCGTGCCGGCACTTCACTCGCGTGAGAAGAAGTACGCGATTCCGTTCATCGTGTCGTCTGTCGTCTTGTTCGCAGCCGGCGGGTGGCTCGCTTACATCACGCTCGACAAAGGTCTCGAGTTCTTGGTGAGCTGGTCGGGGAGCGACGTGCAACAGGCGTTCCAGATCACCAAGTACGTCAGCCTGGTGGCCCTGATGATCGCGGCGTTCGGCGTCGGCTTCGAATTCCCGGTGTTGCTCGTCTTCTTGCAGCTGGCCGGTGTGGTCCGTCCGCGGCAATTGGTGGAAGGTTGGCGAATCGCGATCGTCTCGATCGTCGTACTGGCGGCCGTGATCACGCCGTCAGGAGATCCGATCACACTCATCGCCCTGACGGTTCCGCTCGTGTTGCTGTACTTCGTGGCGATCGGCGTGGGCCACCTCATCGTGCGCCGTCGCGTCTGACGATGAGTCGCCCCGATCGCGCCGATCTGATCGCGCGCTACTCCTTCCCTCTCGATCAGTTCCAACTGTCGTCGATGGATGTCGTCGATCGTGGTGACTCGGTGATCGTGGCCGCACCGACCGGAAGCGGCAAGACCGTGGTGGCCGAGTACGGGATCGCCGCCGCCCTGGCCGACGGTGCCCGCGCGTTCTACACCGCACCCATCAAAGCACTGTCGAATCAGAAGTACAGCGACCTGGTCCAGATGTACGGCCGCGAGCGAGTGGGCCTCCTGACAGGAGACAACGCGATCAACGGCGACGCTCCGGTGGTCGTGATGACCACCGAAGTTCTGCGCAACATGATTTACGCCCAGTCGACCGCGTTGGCCGATCTCAAGGTGGTCGTTCTCGACGAAGTCCACTTCATTCAGGACGCCTACCGCGGGCCGGTCTGGGAAGAAGTGATCATCCACTTGCCCAAGCACGTCCAGCTCGTGTGTCTGTCGGCCACGGTGTCGAACGCCGCCGAGGTGGCCGACTGGATGAGCACGGTTCGCGGGCCCACTCAGGCCATCGTCGAAGAGAAGCGACCAGTCGAACTCGAGTGCTTGTTCATGATGGGCGACAAGTCGACCGAACGTGAACACTTGCTGCCGGTACTCGTGAACGGCCGACCGAATCAGGAAGCCGGCCGCATCGCCGATCAAGGCCACCGACTGGCTCGGCGCACCCGCAATCAGCGCCGTCGGATCCTCTTCACTCCTTCGCGGATCGACGTTGTCGAACGATTGCGCCACGAGGATCTGCTCCCGGCCATTCACTTCATCTTCAGCCGCAACCAGTGTGATGAAGCGGCGGCCGCCTGTTTGCGTCACGGCATTCGCCTCACCTCGGTCGACGAGCGCCGGCGGATCGCTGCGATCGTGGCCGAGCGACTCGACGGCCTCGATGAGGACGACCTCGACGTCCTGGGCTATCCGCAGTTCGTGGCCCAACTCGAGGCCGGTATCGCCAGCCACCATGCGGGAATGGTGCCCCCGTTCAAGGAGACGGTCGAAGCCTGTTTCGTGGAAGGTCTCGTCAAGGTTGTTTTCGCGACCGAGACACTCGCGGTCGGCATCAACATGCCGGCCCGATCGGTGGTGATCGAGAAGCTCACCAAGTTCACCGGCGAGCACCACCAGTTCCTGACACCAGGGGAGTTCACACAACTCACCGGTCGCGCGGGCCGTCGCGGTCTGGACGCTCGTGGACACGCGGTGGTGTTGTGGAGTCCGTTCGTGTCCTTCGACCAGGTGTCGGGTCTGGCGTCGAGCCGCTCGTTCAGGCTCACGTCCTCGTTCCGTCCCACGTACAACATGGCCGTCAATCTGGTGCGCTCGTACTCGAGTGAAGAGGCTCGTCACCTTCTGAACCTTTCGCTGGCCCAGTATCAGGCCGATCGTGACGTGGTGAAGCTCGAGGCCCGTCTCGAGAACCGTCTCGAACGGCTCTTCGACCTGCGAGAGCAGGTGGAAAGCCCCTTCGGCGACATCCACGACTACCGAGCCCGACTCGAAGGTGTGGCCAAGGTTCGAAGTGAAAGCGCGATCGAGTTCGCGCTCGATCGTCTCCGTCCCGGCGCGGTCATCACGGTGACCAAGAAAAGAACGACGGGACGAGCGGTTGTTCTGTCGACGGCGCACCGGTCGGGTGGCGTCAAACTGTCGGTGCTCACGTCCGACCGTGCGCTCGTCAATCTGACCGCCCGCGATTTCGACGAGCCGCCGCGCGTGATCGGAAACGTCGAGATCCCCACGCCGTTCGTCCCGGCTCGTCCCGAGTTCCAGAAGGAAGTTGCCGAACGACTCGACCGTGCTCAGATCACTGACACCCAGTGGGTAGCGCCTTCGCCCGAACGGCAGGCGGTGCACCCGGTGGAGGACGATCCGGATCTCAAGGACCGTCTGAAGGCGGCGGCCCAGGCCGAGCGCCTCGAACGCGAGATCGATCAACTGCGCGAACAGGTGCGCGGCCGCGGCAACTCGGTCGCTCGCCGGTTCGATCGAGTACTGCGCGTGTTGTCCGACTGGGGTTACGTGTCGGGCTGGTCGCTCACCGCCAAGGGCGGAGTGCTGGCCGGAACTTTCCACGAATGCGATCTGCTGGTGGCCGAGAGTCTGCACGCTGGCCTACTGGATGGATTGTCTCCGAATGATCTGGCCGGTCTCGTGTCGGTGTTCGTGTACGAACACCGCTCGAGCGAACCCCCGCCGGCCGCCTGGTTCCCGTCGGCCGAAGTTCGAAAGCGATTCCGCCGCATCGATCAGTTGAGTACCGAACTGCGGCGCATCGAAGAAGAGGCCGATCTGTCGGTGCATCGTTCTCCTGATCCGACGTATATCGCCGTCGCCTACGCATGGGCAGTGGGAGAAGGTTTCGCCGAAGTCGTGGAATCGGAAGAATTGTCGGGCGGTGACTTCGTGCGCACGATGAAGCAGCTGATCGACCTCCTGCACCAGATCGCGATCATCGCTCCGTTGGGTGACACTCGCCGTGCTGCTGAACGTGCAGCTGAAGCATTGGACCGCGGTGTGGTGGCGGCGTCGATGGCGGTTTCGGCGTGACGATCAAGCGCCGTGAGTCGTGGGGGACGGCGGGCGCTGTGCCTCCTGAGATCGTCTGGTGCGAGACCGACCGCGACATCTGTGCGGCCGTTGTCGCGGGCACTCGACCAGTCGGTGTGGCGGGAGGTGATCTCGCTCGAACGCTCGGTGTGGCCGGTCGAGGAG
>VERK01000231.1 GCA_018882725.1 Actinomycetota bacterium
GCTCAGGTGTCGGCGCTCGATGTGCTGGAATTCTGAGCGCCATGACCATCTACCTCGCAGCGATCCTGGCCGGCCTCGGAGCCGGCGCGGTGTATGCGCTGATGGGACTCGGTCTGGTCGTCACGGCTCGCGGGTCGGGTCTGGTGAATTTCAGCTTCGGTGCGATATGCGCGTGGTCGGCCTACGTGTATTACGACCTGCGAACCAACGCGCGGTATCCGATCTTCGTTCCCGGACCATGGCAGGCTCACCGATTCGGGGGTGACGACGTCAGAGTCACCGTGGCGTCGGCGGTGACGATCACCATCGCGACCGCGGCCATCATCAGTGCATTGGCCTACGTCCTCATCTTCCGTGCTTTGCGGTCATCCCCACTCCTCGCAAAATTGGTTGCCAGCATCGGTGTGCTGCTCGCGATACAGGGAATGATCGGCGTTCGTTTCGACGGGTCGAGCAGCATCAACCTTCCGTCCACGTTGCCGGGAGGTGTGCTGCGTCTCAACGACGATCTGGTCATCGACGTCGACGCGTTGTGGCTCGTGGGTATCGCCGTCGCCTTGGCGGTGGCGTTCTGGGCCCTGTTCCGGTTCACTCGGCAGGGTCTGGCCATTCGCGCCTCGGCCGAATCGGAGAAGGGCGCCGTCCTTCTGGGCTTCGCCGCCGATCGTCTGGCCATCTTCACGTGGGTCGCGGCGTCCATGATCGCGTCGATCGTCGGCATCCTGGCCGCCCCGGTCTTCCAGTTGTCGCCGCTTCTCTTCACACAGTTGATGGTTCCCGCACTCGGCGCGGCTTTGGTCGGCCGTTTCATGTCGTTCGGTTGGACGGTGGCGGCGGGCTTGCTCATCGGCATCCTGCAATCGCTGGCTCCGGCGCTGCAGTCCGACTTCTCGTGGTTACCCACACTCGGACTTCGCGACGGTCTCGTGTTCGTCGCCGTGATCGTCGCGCTGGTGATCATGGGCAAGCGTATTCCCGAGCGCGGTGCGCTCGACTCGGGTCGACTCGCAACGGTGGGGGACGGAGAGTTGCGGCCGCGTCAAACGCTTCTCGCGGTGGCCACGGTGATCATCGCATTCGTCACGATTCCCGATACGTGGGGTTTGGCCTTGCTCACGTCGGTCACGTTCTGTGGTCTGGCTCTTTCTCTCGTGGTGGTCACGGGGTATCTCGGCCAGATCTCGCTCGCTCAGATGACGATTGCCGGCGTGGCCGGATTCGCCCTGTCGCGACTGACTGAACGCATCGGTCTGCCGTTTCCGATCGCACCGTTGGTGGCGGCCCTTGTCGCCACGGGGTTCGGAGTGTTGGTGGGTATCCCGGCACTGCGAGTTCGCGGAGTCAATCTGGCGATCGTCACGCTGGCCGGAAGCATCGCCGTTCAGGAATTCATCTTCAAGAACTCGGTGTTCGTCGGCGATCTGTCCAGCGGTGGCGCACCCGTGAGCCGCCCCGAGTTGTTCGGTGTCAATCTCGGATTGCGCAGCGACGACGATCCGTATCGTCCGGTCTTCGGTGTGATGGTGACGATCGTGGTCGCTCTCGTCGCGGTCTTGGTCGCCAATCTTCGGCGTAGCGATACCGGCCACAAGTTCCTCTCGGTTCGATCGAACGAACGGGCCGCCGAGGCGATCGCCATCGACGTGGCTCGCACCAAGTTGCTCGGCTTCGCGGTGTCGTCGTTCATCGCCGGCCTCATGGGCACGTTGATCGCGTACCGATTCGGTTCGGTCTCGGCCAACTCGTACACGTTCTTCTCGTCGATGGTGCTGCTGGCCTTCGCCTACCTCGGGGGTATCGCATCGATCTCGGGGGCAGTACTGGCCGGCGTCTTCGCCTCCGACGGAATCGGTTTCAAGGCCCTCGACTCGGGTTGGGCCCGGCTCGGCATCGAGTTCGGCCGGTGGGAGATCATCGTCGGAGCGATCGGACTGGTCTTCATGGCCGTGAAGAATCCCGAAGGCCTGGCGGGTACGGTTCATCGCGTCGGTCGCCGGTGGGCGGCCAGAAGGGATCGAGTCCCGTGACCCGTTTGTTCCAGCACGCGTACTTCGTCACGGACATCGAGGAATCGATCGTCCGCTGGCACGAACTGTTCGGCGCCGGCCCGTTTGCCATCGCGTCGCATCACAAGACCGACACGTTCGTCTATCGGGGAACTCCGGTCGAAGCCGATGTCTCGTACGCCTTCGGGTACCTGGGTGATCTCATGATCCAGTTCATTCAGCAGCACGACGATCAGCCGTCGATCTACCGAGACATGTATGCGGCGGGGGAGTCGGGCTTCCACCACGTGGCGTATCTGGTGTCCGACTTCGCGGCCGAACGCCAACGGCTCCTCGACATGGGTTTCGAGCCGGCCTGCGAGCTCTACGCGGATGGCGTGAACGCTTCGTACTTCGACACGCGAGCCGTCACCGGTGGTTTCACCGAGATTCACGGCGACCCGCCGCACATCTTGAAAGTGTTCGATCGCTGGCGTCGGGCCCACGACGAGTGGAGGCCGGGCGGCCCGATCGTGATGGGGCGCTGATCAGTCGCCGAACACCTGGCGCGTGTAGTCGTTTGCGAACACACGCTGCGGGTCGAATTCGTCGCGCGCAGCGATGAACGAGTCCCACTTCGGATACAGCGGGGCGAGGTCGCCAACCGAACGGAAGTGGAGCTTGCCCCAGTGCGGGCGACCGGCGTAACTGGCCATGATTTCCTCGACATCGCGGAAGTAACGCTCGGCCACCGGCCATGGCGTGCCCTTGTACATGTGCACCGCGATGTAGGCCGATTCGCGGCCGTGGGCCGTGGAGAGGGTGATGTCGTCGGCGGCAGTGAACCGCACTTCCACCGGGAAACTGACGAGATGGCCGCGAGTGTCGATCATCGAGCGGATGCGACTGAGGGCCTCGGCGCAGTGTTCACGGGGGATCGAGTACTCCATCTCCAGGAACTTCACGATGCGCTTCGAGGCGTAGATCCGGAAGCTGTCGTTCACGTACGTCGACTGGCCGCTGGAGGGAAGCGCAGTGGCCAGACGTGGGATGAGTGACGGGCGGCGTCGCCCCAGTTCGCACAGCGCACCGAATCCAACGTTCTCGATGAAGGTCTTCGACCACCAGTGGCGGGCACGCTCGGCGGTGGTGCGGGGCGGAACCGGATCGTCGGTCCGGTTGTTGCGTTTGGTGAGAGCCCATGGTGTGTGAG